>JAOTWE010000007.1 GCA_029863065.1 Betaproteobacteria bacterium | reverse complement strand
CGGCCTTTGCCTGATCGAAATCGGACTTCCCATTTTTCGTCGACATGATCCGTTCCTCCCTTATTGCTAGGACAGCTATGACGCCCAACGTGCCCAGCAACCGGCGCGCGCAGCGCGGTCGACAGCATGCGCCGGCACGTCGCGCGCGTTCGCGTTGACCGGGGGGTTAGGCATCATGCTTGTCGATGATGGCAATCTGAAGCCCACCCAGACGCTTTGCAGCGAGGTTATGGAGCCAGGCGGCGAACGCGGCAAAGAGGGCGCCAAAGCCAGCGTACAGAAATGGCGCAACGAGAAAGAACAAGTGGAAGGGCCAGGGTGGCTCGGGGTGCGGCGGAATGAACATGAACATAAGCGCCATGGGAATTAGGAATACTGCGGTAAGGCCAAACATGATCACAGCGGCCAATTTGGCGGCTGTTTTTGGCGATACCGCGACAACCTCTTTGATCTGCGGTTCCATGATGCCTAACGTCCGGCTTCAGGCGCGCGCCGCTTGCGGCGCGTCATCCTGCAAGCCATAGTTCGGTGGCATGGAGAGATGGAGCGCAGCTACGTCCCGCTCTTCCCTGTACGTACCAGGGTCTTGAAGGCGTCCTTGGAAATCTCGATCCAGGTCGCGTGGCCTACGGAGACGGCGCGGCCGTCCTCCCCAAACAGCGCGGTACCTGCGTAGTACTTGCGTCCGTCCTGACCAATTTGCCAACCCGCAGACACGCATCTCTCGCCGGGCCTCAGTGTGCCGTCGATACGTCCGGTCAGTTCGCCCATGACCACTAACTGGGGAAACAGCGCCACGCCCCCCGTGCATTCCAGTGTGGCCCAGAGAAACTCGGGGCGCACGTGTCCAGTCGTGTCAGCCAGCGAGTCATGCGGGACCCAGGGACCGGCAACTAGCGAACGGGAGGGGATCGCTCCGGGATGGATTCGCAGGCCGTCCCCCGGCTGCCGATCCGTGCCGCACACGAAGCAGCGAGCGAAGACGTGCCGCTCGTGGCCGAAGAAAGTGCGGCTCGCTGCCTCGGCTTCGGCGAAGGACGGAGCGGCCGGTGGCTGAAGGTCCAGCGACGACTGCCGGGCGGTGGCGATGAGGGTGTCCCCGAGCAGCAGCCGCAACCCGTCTCCATTGGTCTCGACGCGCATCTGCACGTCCAGGGGCACGCCTTTCACCAGCCGCACCGTGACGGGTCCTGGCAAGTGGGCGGCCAGCAGGCCGGCCACGTATCCGCCGTTTCCCGTTTGCGACGGGCCGCAGTACTTCGGCGGGACGATCAGGGTGTCAGGGGTCATGGCGTCTCGCTTGACTGTGACCGTGCTCTATCGTGCCACCGAACGTATAGTGAACTGCGTAAATGACGTGTAATTAGACACCCACGAAAAGCATCACGCCATTTCTCGATTCAACTCAGCTACATATCTTGGGGACTAATACCCGGAAAGCCCTAGGACCGCATGCAACACGCATACGTATAAGAGCTTAGGCTGCTGCAAATCGCAAAACCGCTCTCAAATCAGAGAGGTTTTGACCTACCCCACCCCCGCCTCTTCTGCCTGCTTGTCCGCGTGGTACGACGAACGCACCATCGCCCCGATCGCCGCGTGCCGGAACCCCATCGCATCCGCCTCGCGCTCGAACATCGAAAAGACATCCGGATGCACGTAGCGCTCCACGTTAAGGTGATGCGGCGAGGGCTGCAGGTACTGGCCGATGGTGAGCATCTCGACGTCGTGCGCGCGCAGGTCGCGCATCACCTGGAGGATTTCCTCGTCGGTTTCCCCCAGCCCGACCATCAGGCCTGACTTGGTGGGAACGGCAGGCACGGCCTTCTTGAATTCCTGAAGAAGCCTGAGCGAGTGGTGGTAGTCGCCGCCGGGTCGCGCCTGGCGGTAAAGCCGCGGTACGGTCTCCAGATTGTGGTTCATGACATCGGGCGGCGCCGCCAGCAGGATCTCCAGCGCCCGGTCCAGCCGCCCGCGGAAATCGGGCACCAGCACCTCGATAGTCGTCTGCGGACTCTTCTCGCGCACGGCGCGGATGCAATCGACGAAATGCTGCGCACCGCCGTCCTTCAGGTCATCGCGATCGACGCTCGTGATGACGACGTACTTCAGCTTCAGCCGGGCGATGGTGTCGGCGAGATGCGCCGGCTCCTCGGCATCGGGCGCCAACGGCCGGCCGTGGCCGACATCGCAGAACGGGCAGCGGCGCGTGCAGATGTCGCCGAGGATCATGAAAGTGGCGGTGCCCTTACCGAAGCACTCGCCGATGTTCGGGCACGTGGCTTCCTCGCACACCGTGTGCAGCTTCTGCTCGCGCAGAATCTGCTTGATTTCGGTGAAGCGCGAGCCGAGGACCGGCGCCCTGACGCGGATCCACGCCGGCTTCGGCAACGGCGGGCGCGGCACGATCTTCACCGGGATGCGCGCCGTCTTCTCCCGGCCTTTCTCCTTGACGCCGGCTTCACGCATGTTCGAGCCTCTGCGCGATGAGCCGCGCCAGGCGGATGCCGACTTCCTTCGCCGTCCCGGTGACGCCGAAGTCGCGCGCCTGCACCACGCTCAGGCCCGGATAGCCGCAGGGATCGATCGCCTGGAACGGCGACAGGTCCATGTCGACGTTCAACGCCAGACCGTGCCAGGCGCGCCCGCGCGTGACGCGGATGCCGAGCGAGGCGATCTTCGCGCCGCCGACGTAGACCCCCGGCGCGCCGGGTTTACGCTCGGCCTGGACTTCGTGCCTGACCAGAAAGTTGATCACGCACTGCTCGAGCAGGTGCACGAATGCTTTCACCTTGATGCCGCGGCGCGTCAGGTCGACCAGGGTGTAGACCACCGCTTGCCCCGGCCCGTGATAAGTGACCTCGCCACCGCGCTCGGACTGCACCAGCGGGATGCCACTCGCCTGCTTCGGTCCGAACGCCGGATCGGCGCCCTGCCCCAGCGTGTACACCGGCAAATGTTCCACCACCCACAACTCGTCCGGGGTGTCGGCGTCACGCTGCAGGGTGAATTCGCGCATGCGCGCCGCCACTGCCGTGTACTCGGCGAGGCCGAGACTCTTCAGGCGGGGCGCGAGCGCGGCTTCCATCTAGAGCACCATGACCACCGACGGATGGTCGCAGAGATCCTTGTACAGGTCGTCGAGCTGTTCGCGCGACGTGGCGCGGATGGTGCAGGTGACGCTGATGTAGGTCCCCTGGCGGCTCGGGCGCAGTTCCATGGTGGCGGGGTCGAAGTCCGGCGCGTGCTTCTTGACGATGCCGAGGACGGTCGCGGCGAAGCGCTTTTCCTTGCGACCCATGACCTTGATAGGGAAATCGGTCGGGTACGAAAGCAGCGTCTCTTCGTTGCGAATCGGCATCAGGCCGAGACTGCCTCCTTCCGCATCACGCGCCGCTTGAATTCCTGGTAGCCCTGCCAGGCGCGCCGGTAGAGCGGCCCCGGCTTGCCGTCGCCCACCGGCTTGCCGTCCAGCTCGACACCGCGAGGATTTCCTTCGACGAGGAGGTCACCCAGACCTCGTCCGCGGCGCGCACTTCGGCCTCGCGGACGTCGCGGAATTCGAGCGGCATGCCGAGCTGCTGCGCGATCTCCACCACCACGTCGTAGGTGATGCCGGGCAGGATGAGGTTCGACTTGGGCGGCGATAGCAGGAGTCCGTTCTTCGCCACGAAGACGTTGGAGGCCGAGGCCTCCGTGAGAATGCCGTCGCGAAACAGGATCGTCTCCACGGCGCCCGCGTCCGCCGACAATTGGCGCAGGAGCACGTTGCCGATGAGCGAGATCGACTTGATGTCGCAGCGCAGCCAGCGGTTATCCGGCGCGCTGACCGCCGCCGCGCCCTTGTCCACAACTTCCTTGGGCGGATTCACCAGCGGATTCGACATGGCGAATACCGTCGGCTCGACGTCCGAGGGAAACGCATGGTCGCGCTTGGCCACGCCGCGCGTCACCTGCAGGTACACGCCCTGGTCCTCCCAGGGCTGCTGCGCCACCAGCTCGAGGATGACGGTGCGCCACTTGTCGCGCGCGTAAGGGTTCGCGATCCTCACCGCCGCAAGGCTGCGCTCGAGCCGCGCCAGGTGCTCGTCCATGCGGAACGGCGCGCGCGAATACACCGGAATCAGCTCGTAGACGCCGTCGCCGAAGATGAAGCCGCGGTCGAGCACCGGCACCGTCGCCTGCTCGAGCGGCAGGAATCTGCCGTTGAGAAAGACCATTGTTGCCCCCGCTACTTGAGCCAGAGCCTCAGTGTATCCCAGGCACGGCCGAAGATTCCCGCCTGCGGCACGCTCTTGAGCGCCACCACCGGGTATTCGCCGAGCGGCTGGCCGTCGAGCGCCACGCGCAGCACGCCCACCTGGTCGCCCTTGAGCACCGGCGCCAGAACCGGCGGATGCGTGAGAATCTCGGCGGCGAGCCTTTTCGCTTCGCCCTTGGGCACCGTCACCACCAGGCCGCGCTCGAATCCGGCGCGCACCGCCTGGTCCTCGCCCTTCCACACCGGGATCGCCTTCACTTCCTGCCCGGGCTCGTAGAGGCGCACGCCGTCGAAGAACTGGTAGCCCCAGTTGAGCAGCTTCTGCGACTCGCGCGCCCGCCCGGCGTCCGAGTCCGCCCCCAGCACCACCGACAGCAGGCGCCGCTCGCCGCGCGCGGAGGAGGCGATCAGGCAATAGCCCGCGGCCTCGGTGAAGCCCGTCTTCATGCCGTCGACGCTCGGGTCGAGCCACAGCAGGCGGTTGCGGTTCATCTGCGTGATGTCGTTGTGGCGGAATTCCTTCAGCGGGTAGTAGCGCGCGTACTCCCGCGGAAAATCGCGGATCAGGGCCGCCGCGAGGAGCGCGAGATCGCGCGCCGTCGAATAGTGCTGGTCATGCGGCAGTCCGGTGGCGTTGGCGAAGCGCGTGTTCAGCATGCCGAGGCGGGCGGCCTCGCGGTTCATCTGCTGCGCGAAGAGTTCCTCGGAGCCCGCGAGCGCCTCGGCGAGCGCGACGCAGGCGTCGTTGCCCGACTGCACCACCATGCCGCGCACCAGCGTGTCGACGCTCACGCGCTTGCCGGGCTCGAGGAAGGTGCGCGAACCGGGCGCGCGCCAGGCATGCTCGGAAACCTGCACCTGCTGCGCCGGCGCCAGCCGGTGTTCGCGCATTGCAGCGAACACCAGGTACGCGGTCATCAGCTTGGTGAGCGAGGCCGGCTCGACGCGCTCGTCGGCCTTGTGCTGCGCCAGGACCTGGCCGCTCGTCAGGTCGGAGATGTAATAGGCGCGCGCCGCGATCTGCGGCGCCTGCGGCACCTGCGCGCGTGCGCCCTCGAGGGCGAAAAGGCAAAACGCCGCGAACAGGAGGGACCGCATGGCGCGCGCAGCTAGCGAACGGCGAGCGGCGTGCCGCCCGGAACGAGCTGCTCGACCAGGACGCGCGCGCTGCCCGCCGCCACGTAGCCGAGCTTGTAGGCTGCGGCGTAGGACAGGTCGATGATGCGGCTGGAGTGGAATGGCCCGCGGTCGTTCACGCGCACCACCACCGTACGCCCGTTGGCGAGGTTGGTGACGCGCGCGAAACTCGGGATGGGAAGGATCGGATGCGCGGCGCTCATCTTGTACATGTCGTAGGTCTCGCCACTCGAGGTCGCGCTGCCATGAAAGCGCTTGCCGTACCAGCTGGCGGTGCCGCGCTGCTCGAACGCGCCGATGCGCGTGAGCGGCACGTAGCGCTTGCCGAAGCGCTCGTAAGGCCGGTTGGCCCAGCGGTGCAGCGGCTCGTGGCGAGGAACCGCATCGGGAATCGACGCCAGATCCGGCGCCCGCGCGCCCGGGCCGTCGTCCTTGTAGTAGCCGCCGCCGCGCTCGGGGGTCGAGCCGCAGCCGGCGAGCAGTAGCAGAACGAGCGCGAAGCGCCTCATGCCTCGTACACGACGTTGCCGGCGACCACGGTGGCGCGCACGCGCCCGGCGAGCTCGAGGCCGAGGAACGGCGTGTTCTTGCCCTGGCTTTTCAGCGTCTGCGCGCTGACGCGAAAAGGCGCCTGCGGATCGAACACCACCAGGTCGGCGGGCGCGCCCGGCGCGATGCGTCCCGCGTCGACACCGAGGATGCGCGCCGGCGCGCTCGTCACGCGCGCCAGGGTCTGCGCCAGGGTGAGATTTGCCTGCACTCCCCACTTGAGCGCCAGCGGCAGCAAAAGTTCCAGCCCGGTGGCGCCGGGCTCGGCTTCGGCGAACGGCAGGTGCTTGCGGTCTTCGTCCACCGGCGTGTGGTCGGAGACAATGCAGTCGATGGTGCCGTCGGCGAGCCCAGCGCGCAGCGCGTCACGGTCGCGCGGGTGGCGCAGCGGCGGCTCGAGCCGGCACTGCGGATCGAAGAAGCCGAGATCCATGTCCGACAGATGCACGTGGTGCACGGCCACGTCGCAGGTCAGCGGCAGGCCGTCGTGCCGCGCGCGCCTGAGCAGGGCGACGCCGGCGGCGCTGGAGAGGCGGCAGACGTGCACGCGCGCACCGGTGGCGCGCACCAGCTCGAGCAGCGTCGCCAGCGCCACGGTCTCGGCAAACGCTGGAATTCCGGCCAGGCCCAGGCGCGTAGCTACTTCGCCGTCGTGCGCCACCCCGCCCTTCGCCAGCCACACATCCTCGGCACGCAGCCACACCGGGAAACCGAACGTCGCCGCGTACTGCAGCGCCCGCCACAGGACTTCCGTGTTTTCGATCGCGGTGTCGGCCTGGGAGAACGCGACACAGCCCGCCTCGGCGAGCTCTGCCATCTCGGTGAGCTTGCGGCCTTCGAGCCGCACGGTGAGCGCGCCAACCGGGTAGACGCGTGCGCGTGCCAGCGCCTTCGCGCGACGCCGCAGCATGTCGACGAGCCCCGGCTCGTCGAGCGGCGGATCAGTGTCGGGTGGGCAGGCGAGGCTCGTTACGCCGCCCGCCACCGCGGCGTTCATTTCCGACTCGAGCGTCGCCTTGTACTCGTACCCCGGCTCGCGCAATCGCGCCGCCAGGTCGATCAGGCCCGGCGCGACCACCAGGCCCTTGGCGTCGATCATCCGGTCGGGCTTGCCGGAAAGCGCTTCGACGATTCGCCCGTCGGCCATCGCCACGTCGCCGACGGCGTCGCGCCCGCTCGCCGGGTCGATCACCCGCCCTCCCTTCACGAGGAGTTTCATCCGCCGCCCGCCACCATGGACATCACCGCCATGCGCACCGCGATGCCGAACGTCACCTGCGGCAGGATCACCGAGTGCGGGCCATCGGCGACGTTGGAGTCGATCTCCACACCGCGGTTCATCGGCCCGGGATGCATGACGATGGCGTCGGCTTTGGCGAGCGCGAGCTTGTCGGCGGTGAGGCCGTAATGCTTGTTGAATTCCTGGGCCGAAGGCAGCAGCGTGCCGCTCATCCTCTCGTTCTGCAGGCGCAGCATCACCACCACGTCGGCGTCTTTCAGCCCTTCCTTCATCGAGTGGCACACGCGCACGCCGAGCGCCGCGGCGCCCGCCGGAATCAGCGTCTGCGGGCCGATGACGCGCACTTCGGGCGCGCCGAGCGTCGTCAGGCCGTGGATCAGCGAGCGCGCGACGCGCGAATGCAGCACGTCGCCCACCACCGCCACCGTGAGGCGCGAGAAATCCTTCTTGTAGTGGCGAATGGTGAACAGGTCCAAGAGCCCCTGCGTCGGGTGCGCATGGCGTCCGTCGCCCGCGTTGATCACGTGCTCATGCGGCTTCACGTGCCGCGCGATCAGGTAGGGCGCGCCCGAGGAGCCGTGGCGCACGACGAAGATGTCGGCCTGCATCGCCGAGAGGTTGGCCACCGTGTCGAGCAGCGACTCGCCCTTGGACGTGGAGCTCACGGCGACGTTCAGGTTGATGACGTCGGCCGAGAGCCGCTTGGCCGCGATCTCGAAAGTGGTGCGCGTGCGCGTCGAGCCCTCGAAGAACAGGTTGAACACGCTCTTGCCCCGCAGCAGCGGCACCTTCTTGATGTCGCGCTCGGTGACCCCGGCGAAGGATTCGGCGGTGTCCAGGATCTGCACCAGCAGTTCGCGTGGCAGCCCTTCTACGGACAGGAGATGCTGCAGCTCGCCCTTCGCGTTCAGCTGCGGGTTACGCAACACGTTCGAGCTCCAGCGAGAGCCGGCCTTGTTCGCTGCGCTTCAGGCGCAGGCGCATCCCGGCCGCCACTTCGATGCGCGCGCCCGCGTGCTGCGCGCAGATCGGCAGTTGCCGGCCGTCGCGCTCGGCAAGCACGACGAGCGAGATCGACGCCGGGCGGCCGTAGTCGAACAGCTCGTTGATTGCTGCGCGCACCGTGCGCCCGGTGTAGAGCACGTCGTCGACCAGCAGCAGATCCTTGCCGGCGACGTCGAAGGGAATTTTCGAGCGCTTCGGGTCGCGCGCCAGTCCCTTGCGGTCGTAGTCGTCGCGGTAGAACGCGATGTCGAGGAATCCGAGCGGCTCGCGCATGCCGAGCGCCGCGTGCAGCCGTTCGGCGACCCAGGCGCCGCCGGTGTGGATGCCGATCATGGCACTCGTCGGCCCGATGCGCGGCGCGAGCGCCGCCGCGAGCGCGGCGCAGAGCGCCTCCGCGTCAGGCAGCGCGGCCATGGAAGTACTGCTCAAGAATCAACTGCGCGGCCACCGAGTCGACGGGCTTGTGCTTCGCGCCGCGCAGCCGGCTCTCGGCCTCGACCGACGTGTAGCGCTCGTCCACCGTTGCCACCGGCAGGCGAAAGCGCCCTGCGAGCTGGCGGGCGAAGCGCTGCACGCGCTTGGCGAGGACATGCTCGCCGTGCTCCGCCACCGGCAGGCCCACGACCAGGGCATCGGGACGCCACTCCTTCACCAGCTTCTCGATGGCGGCAAAGCCAGGCGCGGCGATGCCGGGCAGCGGATGCGCGGTGCCGAGCTCCGCCTCCCCTACCGCGACGCCAATGCGCTTGATGCCGAAATCGAAGGCGAGGACGGTGCGCGCCTGCTCAGGCATGTCCCGCCGAATCCGCCAGGCGAGCGTAATCCACGCCGAGCAGCTCCATTGCCGCCGCGAGGCGCTCTTCCGAGGGCAGGTCGAAAATGATGGCGTCTTTTGCTTCGACCGTGAGCCAGGCGTTCTGACCGAGCTCGTGCTCGAGCTGGCCCGCCGACCAGCCGGCGTAGCCGAGCGTCACGAGGAGCTTGTCCGGCCCCTCGCCGCGACCGACTGCTTCCAGGATGTCCTTGGAGGTGGTGAGGCCGATGGCGTCGCGCACCTTGAGCGTAGACTGCCAGTTGCCGGCCGGCTCGTGCAGGACGAAGCCGCGATCAGTCTGCACCGGCCCGCCGAAGTAGATCGGCGCGTCGGACAGGGTTTTCTCCTGGAGCTTGAGCGACAGGCGCTCGAACAGCGCCTGCAGCGTCATGTCGATCGGGCGATTGACGACCACGCCGAGCGCGCCCTGCTCGTTATGCTCGCAGACGTAGGTCAGGGATTTCGCAAAGTACGGATCGGCCATGTTGGGCATGGCGATCAGGAAGTGGTGCGTCAGATTGATCGAGGACACGCTCAGCGCCTATTTTAACCCATGGCCTTGGACTCCGCCGCGCTCGCCTGGTTCCGGCGCGACCTGCGCGCCTTCGATCACGCCGCCCTGCACGCCGCGCTGCGGGCCCATGGCGCGGTGCACTGCGCGTTCGTTTTCGATACCGAAATCCTCGACCCCCTGCCCGCGCGCGCCGACCGCCGCGTGGACTTCATCTGGCACAGCATCGCCGAGCTGCAAGGCTCGCTTGCGGCCCTGGGCGGGGGGCTGCACGTGCTGCACGGCCGCGCGCGCGAGGAAATCCCGCGCCTTGCGGCGCGACTGGGCGTGGCGGCGGTCTACGCCAACCGTGATTACGAGCCGCAGGCGCTCGAGCGCGACCGGGAGGTGGCGGACAAGCTCGCCGCCGCGGGCATCGCCTTTTATACGCGCAAGGACCAGGTGGTCTTCGAGCTCGACGAGGTGCTGAGCGGCGCCGGGACGCCCTACTCCGTTTTTACGCCTTACAAGAACGCCTGGCTGAAGAAGCTCGACGACTTCTTCGTCAAGCCCTATCCAATAGAAAAGCACGCCGACCGCCTCGCCAGATCCGGAAATGAGCTGCCGTCCCTGCGGCAGCTGGGCTTCGCGCCGGCGGCCATGGCCCTGCCGGCCGGCGCGAGCGGCGGCCAGCGGCTGTTCGCCGACTTCAAGCGCCGCATCGCCGACTACGCGAAGAAGCGCGATTTCCCTGCGCTAAAGGGGCCCTCGTACCTCTCGGTGCACCTACGCTTTGGCACCATATCGATTCGCGAGCTCGCCCGCTTCGCCTGGAAACGCAAGGGCGCGGGCGCGGCGACCTGGCTCTCGGAGCTCGTCTGGCGCGATTTCTACTTTGCCGTGCTCGCCGCGCGGCCGGATGTGGTGGATCACGCCTTCAAGCCCGAGTTCGACGCGGTGCGTTGGGACGACGACGATGCGCTCTGGCGAGCGTGGTGCGAGGGAAGAACCGGCTATCCGCTCGTCGACGCGGCAATGCGCTGCCTCAATCAGACCGGAACCATGCACAATCGCCTGCGCATGGTGAGCGCGTCGTTCCTCGTCAAGGACCTCGGCATCGACTGGCGGCGTGGCGAGCGCTATTTCGCCGAGAAGCTGAACGGCTACGACCTCGCGGCCAACAACGGCGGCTGGCAGTGGGCGGCCTCCACCGGCTGCGACGCCCAGCCCTGGTTCCGCGTCTTCAACCCGGTCACGCAATCGCGAAAGTTCGATCCGCAGGGGAAATTCATCCGCAAGTACCTGCCAGAGCTCGCGCACTTCGACGACCAGGCGATTCACGAGCCGCGCGCGCCGGTCGTCGACCATGCCGTAGCGCGCCAGCGCACGCTCGCGCGCTACGCCGCCATGCGTCAGTAGCGCAGTTTCTCCAGCGCTTCCTCCAGCTCGCGCAGCAGCGCCGCCACCTCCTCCACCGCAGCCGCGGCACGCGTCGCCGCCGACGCCGCCTGCTCGGCGCCCGCCAGCATCTCCCGCACGCCGCCGGCGATGGCGCTCGCCGCCGCGCCCTGCGACTTCGCGGTCTTGGAAACGCGGCCGATGTCCTCGGCAAGCGCGCGCAGCCGCTCGCCGAGCTCGGCCAGCGTGCGCCCCGAGGCGCTGCCGCCGAGCGCTTCGGCCTGCGCCGCGACCTGGTGCAGCAGATGCGCGGTTTTCGCCATCTCGGGCGAAGCGCCGCGCACCTTGTCCACGGTAGCTGCCGCTAGGCGCACGCGCTTGCCCATGTCGCCAACCACCGACAGCGCCGCCTGCACCGCCTGGCGCCCCTGCACCGCCGCCTCGAGCGAGCCGCGCGCCATCTCCACGGTCTGGTTGGAGCGCGCCGAAAGATCCGTAACCGCGCGCGCCATGCCGAGCGCGCGCGCGCTCGCACCCTTGATGCGCGCGGACTGCAGTCGCGCCGATTCCAGCAGCCCGTCGGCCGCCGATTGCGCCGAGCCGGCAGCGCCGCCGACGCGCTCGGCGGCGTGCGCGATGCGCGCCACCAGGGCGCGCAGCCCGTCCAGCGCGTCGTTCAGCGCTGCGGCCGCCGGGTAGGTGATCTCGCTGCCGACGGTGGCGCGCGCGGTCAGGTCGCCCGTGGCGAGCGACTCGAGGTCGCGGCGCAGCTGCTCCACGGCATCGAGGTCGCGCTCGTGGTGACGGCGCATCACCGCCAGGCGCCGCGCCGCCGCCTCGCGGCCGCGGCGCTCGTCGATCACGTAGAACAGCGCGAGCAGCAGCAGCGCGGCGATGAGCGCCAGGGCAATGACGGCCAGGCCCGCCTCATAGGCGACGCGCGAGGGCGCAGCGCGGTAGGCGGCCACCACGCGGTCCACGGACTCGAGCAACCGCTCCGAGTCGGCGTGGATGGCGAAGGCCGCGGCCTTTGCCGCCGTGAGCCGCTCGCGCGTGCCGAGCACCGCGACCACGGCGTCCTGGTACGGACCGAAGCTCGCGCCGAGCGCCTCGAGCGCCGCCGTGGTCTGGTCGTCGCGCGCGCCGGCGCGCAGCCGGGTGAGCGTGCCGCGGAATTCGTTCACGTCCTTGCCGAGCAGGAACTCGGTCTCGGGCTCGACCCGCTCGGCGGCGACCAGCAGCTGCGCGCCGCGCGCCAGGCGTTGGCTGAGCATCACCAGGCGACTGGCCGCGGCCACCTCCGCGGGCGGCGCGCCTTGCGCAAGTTTCAGGTTTTGCACGCGCTCGGCGCGTTCCAGCAGTTGCGGGTTGGCGCGCTCCATGCGCGCGGCGGCGGCGGCAAGCGCTACGAGCAGCTTTTGGTCGCGGAGCAGGAGCGCCGCATTCTTCTCGCTGCGCGTCCAGTCGGTGCTCAGCGCCTCGAGCGCGCGCGGCGCGCGCGCATCGCGCGCCAGGCGTGCCAGCGCCGCGGTGAAGCCGTCGCGGCTCGCCTGGATCTGCGGGAAGGCCTCGGCGTCGCCATGCAGCCCGCGCAGCGCCGCTTTCGCCAGGCGCTGCGAGAGCATCCGCAGTTCGGCCGCGGCGGCCACGTGTCCCTCGCCGAAATGCGCTTCGCGGTACTCCGACCAGGCCAGCCACAGCGCCGCGGCGACCAGCATCACCAGCACGGCCGCGAGCACTGCGAGCTGGCGCCGCAGGGGCAGCACCGCGACCCCGCGCAGCGCCGCGCCCCGCAGCGCCGCGAGGCGCGCGCGCAGCGTCTTCAAGTCCAAGCGCGCCGGTGCGCGCTCAGATCTCGACCATCTCGAAATCTTCCTTGCGCGCGCCGCATTCCGGGCAGGTCCAGTTGATGGGTACGTCCTCCCAACGCGTACCGGGCGCGAGGCCCTCGTCGGGCGCGCCGGCGGCTTCGTCGTACATGTAGCCGCAAATGAGGCACATCCAGGTCTTGTTCTGCACTCGGTTCTCGGTCATCGGGCGGCAGCGCCGTGTGGGTTAGAATCGTGCGGCATCTTAGCGTAATTCGCGCCGCGGCCGCGCCGCGCCCCCATGCTTGCCGCACCGCCGAATGTGCTCGTCATCGCCGCTTCCGATCCTACGGGCGGCGCCGGCTTGCAAGCCGACATCCTCACGCTGGCGAGCCTCGGCTGCCACCCGCTTTCGGTGCTCACCGCGTTCACGGTGCAGAACACGCACGGCGTCGAGGCGCTGCACAGCCTGCCTGCCGCCGAGCTCACGGCGCAGGCGCGCTGCGTGCTCGCCGATGCGCCCGCGCTCGCCATCAAGATCGGCGTCGTCGGCAGCGCGGCCAATGCGCAGGCGATCGCCGAGCTGCTCGCCGCGCATCCGCAGGTGCCCGTGGTGCTCGATCCGGTGCTCGCCTCGGCGCGCGGCGATGCACTCGGCGACGAAGGTACGCTGCAGGCGCTGCGCAGCCTGCTCCTGCCACGCGCCACGGTGGCGACGCCGAACAGCATCGAGGCACGCGCACTCGGCGGCGCCGAGGGATTGCTCGCGCTCGGTTGCAGGTACGTGCTGGTCACCGGCACGCACGAGCCCGGCGACGAGGTCGTGAACACGCTTTATGGCGCTGGGGGCGTGGTGCGCGAGGACCGCTGGCCGCGCCTGCCCGGGAGCTACCACGGTTCGGGCTGCACCCTCGCCTCGGCCATCGCCGCGCGCTTGGCGCACGGCGATGCGGTGCCCGAAGCGGTGCGGCGCGCCCAGGACTACACCTGGTGCGCGCTCAAGCGCGGCTACCGACCGGGGACCGGGCAGCACGTGCCCGACCGGCTGCACGCGCGATGATGCGGCTGCGCGGGCTGTACGCCATCACCGGGCAGGACCTGTCGCAGGTGGAGCAGGCGCTCGCCTCGCGCGCGCTGTGCGCGCTGCAATACCGCGACAAGTCTGCCGACGGCGCACGCCGCGAACGCGAGGCGCGCATGCTGGCGCGCCTGTGCCGCGCGCACGGCGTGCCCTTCATCATCAACGACGACGTGGAGCTCGCGCTCGCGGTCGATGCCGCCGGGGTGCACCTCGGGCGCGACGACGGCGCCATCGCCGCGGCGCGCGCGCGCCTGCCCGGGCGACTCATCGGCGCCTCCTGCTACGACCGCTTGGATCTGGCCGAGCGCGCCGTGGCGGCGGGCGCCGACTACATCGCGTTCGGATCGGTGTTCGCCTCGCCCACCAAGCCCGGCGCGGTGCGCGCGCCGCTCGCGCTTTTTGCCCAAGCGCGCGCGCTCGGCGTGCCGCTGGTGGCAATCGGCGGCATCACGCTGCACAATGCGCCGCAGGTGCTCGCCGCGGGCGCCGATTGCCTGGCGGTGATCTCCGATCTATTCGACGCGCCGGATGTCGCCGCGCGCGCGCGCCAGTACGGGAGGCTGTTTGATGAAGCCGAGTAACGAGGAGCTGTTCGCGCGCGCGCAAGCGCGCATTCCCGCCGGCGTCAATTCGCCGGTGCGCGCGTTTCGCGCCGTGGGCGGCGCGCCGCGGTTCTTCGAGCGCGCGAGCGGCGCGCATCTCTGGGATGTCGAGGGCCGGCGCTACATCGATTACGTCGGTTCCTGGGGCCCGATGGTCGCGGGGCACACGCACCCGCGCGTCGTCGAGGCGGTGCAGGCCGCGGCCTCGCGCGCCCTTTCCTTCGGCGCGCCCACCGTCGCCGAGGTGGAGATGGCGGAACTGCTGTGCCGGCTCGTGCCTTCGCTCGAGCTGGTGCGGCTCGTATCCTCGGGGACCGAGGCCACCATGACCGCGATCCGCCTGGCGCGCGGCTTCACCGGCAGGGACCTGATCGTCAAATTCGAAGGTTGCTACCACGGGCACGCCGACGCACTGCTGGTGAAGGCGGGTTCGGGCGCGCTCACCTTCGGCCATCCGAGCTCGGCGGGCGTGCCGGCACAAACCGCGGCGCACACGCTGGTGCTCGACTACAACGACGCCGCCAAGGTGCGCGCGCTGTTCGGGCAGCACGGCGCCGAGATCGCCGGCGTCATCGTCGAGCCGGTGGCCGGCAACATGAACCTGGTCCTGCCCGCGCCCGGGTTTCTCGAGACGCTGCGCGAGCAGTGCACGCAGCACGGCGCGGTGCTCATCTTCGACGAAGTGATGACGGGGTTCCGCGTCGCTGCGGGCGGGGCGCAGGCGCGCTACGGCATCCGCCCGGATCTCACCACGCTCGGCAAGGTGATCGGCGGCGGGCTGCCCGTGGCGGCGGTCGGCGGGCGGCGCGACATCATGCAATGCATTGCGCCGCTCGGCCCGGTGTACCAGGCCGGCACGCTCTCGGGCAATCCGGTCGCAGTCGCTGCCGGGCTGGCGACGCTCAAGCTCGTCGACACGCCGGAATTCCAGCCGCGCATCGAGGCGACGACGCGCAGCCTCGTTGCGGGTCTCGCCGCGGCGGCAAAGCGCGCCGGCGTCACCTTCGCCTCGCAATCCATCGGCAGCATGTTCGGCATTTACTTTCGCGCGACGCCGCCGACGAGCTTTGCCGAAGTCATGCAGTGCGACGCGCAGCGTTTCAATCGCTTCTTCCAGTCGATGCTCGCGCAGGGGATTTATCTGGCGCCCTCGGCCTACGAGGCGGGCTTCGTGTCGTCGGCACACGACGCTGCGGACGTCGAACAGACGCTCGTGGCGGCGAACGAGGCATTCGGCAGCGCTTCCTGATTTCCCGGCACGAACTTTGCGAGACAATGGCCTGTCGAACTCGCCATGCGCATCGTCACCCGGGAACTGCCCAGACTGGAGCGCGCGAAATTCGCGACGCACCTGCGCGCGCTCGACGCCGGGGACCGGCGCCTGCGCTTCGGCATCGTCCTCGCCGATGCGGCGATCGATGAGTACGTGGCGCGCGTCGATTTTGCGCGCGACGTCGTCTTTGGCGTGTTCGACGACCGACTGCAGCTGGCCGGCGCCGCGCACCTCGCGCGCGCCGACGCTCACGCCGAGCTCGGCGTTTCGGTCCTGCCCGCCCACCGCGGCCGCGGCATCGGCGCGGCGCTCGTGTCGCGCTCGCACGGGCACGCGCGCAACTGGGGCATCGGCGCGCTGTTCATGCACTGCCTCGCCGAGAACGGCACCATGGTGCACTTGGCGCGCAAGCAGGGCATGCGCGTCGTCGCCGAAAGCGGCGAGGCGGACGCGCGGCTCGAACTGCCGCCGGCAAGCCCGGCGAGCATCGCGCAGGCGCTGTTCGACGAGCGCCTGGGACTGTTCGATTACGCCCTAAAGTCGCAGTTCGACGTAGCGCGGCGTCTCATCCTCGCAGGCGTGCTCACCGTTCCACCGCTCAGCCCGCCCAAAGCAGCGCCGCCGCCGAAATCCTGATCAGGGGATTTGCGCGTCCGCCATGCGCCGGCGGATGGTGTCGATGCGGCTCTCCAGGTATTCGGTGCGCGCGCCGCCCACGTAGCGCCGCGGGCTAGGCAGGATGGCGGCGAGCCAGACCGCCTGCGCGGCATCCAGGCGCGCCGCCGGCACGCCGAAGTGGTAGCGCGCCGCGGCTTCCGCGCCGAACACCCCGTCGCCCCACTCGGCAAAGTTCAGATACAGCTCCAGGATGCGACGTTTTTCCATGGCGTGCTCGAGCATTGCGGTGATGATCGCTTCCTGCGCCTTGCGCAGCCACGAGCGCTGGCCCGACAGGAACAGGTTCTTCGCCAGCTGCTGGCTGATGGTGGAGGCGCCCGCCACCACCCTGCCCCGGCGCTCGTTCTTCTCCATCGCCTTCTGGATCGCCTCCCAGTCAAAGCCCTCGTGGTCGAGAAACTTGGCGTCTTCGGCGGCCACCACCGCGCGTTTGAGCTCGTCCGAGATGCGCGCGTAAGGGACCCACTGGTGGCGCAGGCGCGCCCTGGGATTCGACTCGCGCATCTGCTCGAGCCGGCGTTCCATGAAGGCGGTGCTGGAAGGCGCGTTGTGCGCCCACCAGAGGATGTGCGCGTAGTACCAGGCCTGCATCACGGGTGCCGCGACGACCAGCGCGACCAGCGTGAAGCCGGCGATTCGCCAGGCGCGGCGCAGGGCGCGCAGCATCGCCTAGTACGCGCGCAGCGCGGCGAGCACCGGGCGCGTGTCCGGCCGCACGCCGCGCCAGACGAGAAAGGATTCCGCGGCCTGCTCGACCAGCATGCCCAGGCCGTCGCTGGTCGCCGCGCCGGCGGCGCGCGCCATGGCGAGGAACTCGGTGTCGCGGCCGTAGAGCATGTCGTAGGCCAGCGCGCCGGCGCGAAACAGCCCCTGCGGCAGGCGCGGCAGCTCGCCGCTCAATCCCGCGGAAGTGGCGTTCACCACGAGGTCGAAGGCGCGGCCGCCGAGCGCGTCGAAGCCGCAGGCGAGGACACCCGGCACGCGCGCGGCGAGCGCCTGCGCGCGCGCCGGCGTGCGATTGGCGACGACGATGGCGGCCGCACCCGCCGCGGCGAGCGGCGCCAGCACGCCCTGTGCGGCACCCCCCGCGCCGAGCAGGAGCACCTGCACGCCCACCAGGTTCCGTGCGAGATTGGCCGTGAGATCGCGCACCAGCCCGACGCCGTCGGTGTTGTCGCCGAACGGTTGCTCGCGGTCGAGCAGCAACGTGTTCACGGCTTGCGCCGCCGCGGCGCGCGCGGTGCTGCCGGCGCAGTAGCGGAACGCCTGTTCCTTGAACGGCAGCGTGACGTTCAGTCCCTTGCCGCCTGCCGCGCGGAACTTCTCCACCTCCGCGACGAACGCGTCGGGCGGCGCGTCGATCGCGTCATACGCGATGTCCTCGCCGGTGGCGCGCGCGAACTGCGCATGGATCCACGGAGATTTGGAATGGGCGACCGGGTGGCCGATCACCGCATAGCGGTCCGGCACGGCGCTATTCGGTCCAGAGCCGATCGCCGCGGCCGAAGAACCAGGTGCGCGTGATCACCAGCAGGTCGGTGTCGCGGCGGATCTGCGGCGGGAACGCCGCGTAGGGCGATGCCATGCGCACGATCCGGAACGCGGCGTCGTCGAGCACTTTCAGGCCCGAGGAGCGGTCGAGCTCCACCGCCTCGACATTGCCGTCGGCACGCAGCGTCACCGTCAAGCGCAGATTGCCATAGAGCTTGCCGCGTGCGGCCGACGGGTAGTTCACCGTCCCCACGCGCTCCACCTTGCGCCGCCAGTCCTCCTCGTACTGCGCGAAGCGGTACTCGACGGCGCTGGCGCCGATGAATTTCTTGCGCGGACGCTTCTGATAGGCATCCAGGTTGCGGCTGATCTCCGCCTGCAGGCGCATGGCGATGAGCGACAGGTCTTCGAGATCGCGCCCCCCGCGCGGCGGTGCGGAATCGTCCGCGGGCGCAGGGCGCTCACCGACCGCGGGCACGCGTGGCGCCGGCCGGCGCGACTGCGCCAGGAGCTTTCGCTGCTCGACCTCGAGCTCGCGCATGCGCCGCTCGGCCTTCGCCAGATCCCGTCCTGGCGTTCGCGGGTCGATCACCGGCAGCGGCGATTTCGCGCGCCGCGCCTGTTCGGTATCGCCGCCGCCGTCGAGGTTCGCCTGCGCCAACGCGTCGCTGCGCGACGGGCGCTGCCGAGTGCGGGCATTGACGAGGATCACGTCGAGAGCCGGCTCGCTGCTGCGCCAGCGCAAGTCCGCCGGAAACTTGAAGTGCACCGAGAGCAGGACCGCGTGCAGCAGGAGCGACGCCACCACCGCCGCGGTCAGGACGCGAGACTGATGGTCGAGCCCGGACCAGATTTCGGCCGCGCCCGGAATGCGGGTCGCTACGGCTCCCTGCAATGGCACCTCGAGGCGATAAATCGCCGCCATTCTAGGGCTTTAGCGATCTTCGCGCTCATCGCCCGGCGGCGCTTCGCCACTGCCGGGCTGCAGCGTCTCGCGGTAGGTGCACGCAAGGCTGCGTTCCAGCAGGTCCACGGAGTCGATGGCGAGGCGCACGCGCGTTCCCGGCTCGAGCGCCGGCAGCGACGGCACGCGCGCCGACAGCGGCAGGTTTTCGAATCGCACCAGATTCTCGCGCACCACCACGGCATTGGCCTCGGCCACCGCCTCCTGCAGCAGCCACCGCAGGCACCAGTAGTTCTCCATGATGCGCTGGTACTCATCGAAGCGTGCGTGGGTCACCTCGAAAGCGCGCAGCGCCCCAAGCAGCACTTCGGAGGTGCGCGCGAAGGGCGGCTTGCGCGCACTGAGCGCCGCCACCAGCTGCCACTGGTTGACGAGGTCGACGTAACGGCGCAGCGGCGAGCTCATCCATGCGTAGCACGCGAGCCCGAGCCCTTCGTGCGCCTCGGCGTGCACACTCATGCGCACCTTGCCCGAAGACTGCACGCGGTACAGGGCGGCGATGTCGCGCTCGGCGAGCAGTTCGCCCCAGGTGGCGTTGGCGAGGATCATGAGCTCCGAGACCAGCTTGTCGAGCGGCGCGCCGCGCCGGCGCGGCTCGATGCGCACGCGCCCGGCCTCGATGCGAAAGCTGTAATCCAGCACCGCCGCATTGACGCTCGGCTTGCCGCGGCGCCGCTCGAGCGCTTCGGCGATCTTCCACAGCGTGCGCAGTTCCTCCTCGTACGGCACGCCCGCCTCGGTGCCCGCTTCGAAAGCCGCATCCAGGGCGGCGACCGCGCCATGGCGCAGGTTGGCGGCGACGCGCACGCGCTCCAGCCGCGAGTGGTGGCCGCGCACCGCGAGATCCGCCGCCGACACGTTCAGGTACAGCGATAAGACCGCGCGCTCCGCGCCGGCGTCGAGCGAGTAGCGCGCGATCACGTCCGGCGGCAGCATCGTGACCTTGAAGCCCGGCATGTACGCGGTGGACAGCCGCTCGCGTGCCAGGGCATCGAGCGCCGAGCCGGGCGCGAAGACCAGCGCCGGCGCGGCGATGTGGATGCCGACGCGCCACTCTTCGTCCGACACGCGGGTGAGCGAGAACGCGTCGTCGATTTCCGTGGTCTCGGCGTCATCCAGGCTGAATGCCTGCGCCGTGGCGAGCGGCAGGTCGGCCGGCGGCTCGGGCACCTCGTGCGGCGGGAACGCCGTGCCGTGCGGGTAGAACTCGAACAGGAAGCGGTTCAGGTGGTAGTCATGGGCGTCGGCGATGAGGCCGCAGCGCTCAAGGAGATGCGCCGGCGTCAGCCCGCTCGCCTGGCAGGCCTGCTCGAACGCCTTGGTCTCGGGCTTGTTGCGGTCGGGCGCGTACAGCAGCTCGTCGCGCAGGCGCGCGATTTCCGGCGGGCATTCGCCGCGCGCCAGGCTTTCCGCCCAGTTCGCGATTTGCTCGAGGGCGCGCTTCTTCTTCTCGGCTGAAGCGAGCGCGAGCTTGAGCGTTTCCGCCGGGGCCGCCTGGTAGCGGCCGCGCCCGCGCCGGTGAAAGTACATCGGCGCCGAGTGCAGCTTCAGCAGCACCCCCGCCGCCTCTGGAGGGCTCGGTTCCCGCCCCACATACTCGCGCGCCAGCGCCTCGAAGCCGAACTCGTCGGCGCCGCAGCACTGCCAGAGGAAGTCAGTGTCCAGGCCGGCGGCGAACCGGTTCGCCGCTTCGAGCAGTTCGGCGCCGCCGGGCCGCTCGAAGCGCAGCAGCACCGACGCCGCTTTCACCTTGGAGCGACGGCCGTGCGGGCTTTCGACTTGGAATGACGCCGGCGCCTGCGCGAGCACGCTTCCGACCTTGAAATCGCCGTCTTCCTCGTAGAGCACATGCATCTCAGGGCTCCGCGAAGGCGAGGATGCGCGGCAGGTGCTGCGGGAAACTCTGCAAGCTGTGATCGCCGCCCGGCACCACCACCTGGTCGGCGTCGCGGTAGCGCGCCAGCGCCCGGCGGTAGTCCAGAACTTCGTCGCCCGTCTCCACGATCAGCAGGTAGCGGGACGGCGTGATGCGCGGCACCCAGAGCTTCTGCCAATCCTGCAGGTGGGCTTCCGTAAGTTCATAGGGCTCGCCGGTATGCAGATTCTTCTGCTCGCCAAGGTAGACGCGCAGGCCGACGTGGGGGTCGATCGCAGGATTGACCAGCACCGCCTTCATCGCGTGCTTTTCCACGAGATAGGTGGCGTAGTAGCCGCCCAGCGACGAGCCGAGAAAGCAGAAGCGCGCCCCCGAGTGCCGCGCCATCAGCGCCTCGATCGCGGCGATGGCGTCGGTGGCGAGCGGCGGCAGCGCCGGGCAGGCGCAGCGATCGCCAAGGCCGCGCTCGGCCATGAACCGGGCCAGTATCTGCGCCTTGTGGGACCGGGGCGAGGAATTGAAGCCGTGCAGATAAACAATCATGCCGCGGCCTGGCTGCCGATGGCCGCGAGCAGCTTGCCGTGCACTCCGCCAAACGCGCCGTTTGACATGACGAGCACGTGGTCCCCGGGGCGCGCCTCGGCGGCGATCGCTGCCACCAGCGCGTCGAGCTGCTCGAAGCTGCGCGCGCGCTCCCCTAGGGGCTTCAGCGCCGTCCCCGCGTCCCAGCCCAGGCCCGCCGCATACACGTAGACCCGGTCGGCGCCGGCGAGGCTCGCCGCCAGCCGATCCTTCATCACGCCGAGTTTCATGGTGTTGGAGCGCGGCTCGAGCACGGCAAGGATGCGCGCGGTGCCGGCCATTGAGCGCAAGCCTTCGAGCGCCGCGGCGATCGCCGTCGGATGGTGCGCGAAATCGTCGTAGATGGACACGCCGCGCGCCGTGCCGCGCAGTTCGAGACGCCGCCGCACGCCCTGGTAGCTCGCCAGGGCTTCGATCGCGGCGGCAGGCTCCACACCGACATGGCGCGCCGCGGCGATCGCCGCCAGCGCGTTCAGGCGGTTGTGCTCGCCCGCCTGGGTCCAGCGTACGCGTCCGAGTGTCCGGCCCTGCAGCCGCACCTCGAAGCCCTGGTCAGCATCGGGCGCACCGGCCTGCCACCCGCTTTCTGTGCCGAAGCGTTCCACCGGGGTCCAGCAGCCCTGGGTAAGCACTCGCTCCAGATCTTCGTCCTTGCCGTTCAACACAATCAGCCCGGAAGATGGCAGTATCCGTACGAAGTTGTGAAATTGACGTTCGATCGCTGCAAGATCGTCGAAGATGTCTGCATGATCGAACTCCAAGTTGTTCAAAACCGTGGTCTTGGCCCCGTAGTGGACGAATTTGGAGCGCTTGTCGAAGAATGCGGTGTCATATTCGTCGGCCTCGATGACGAACAGGTCGGATTCGCCCAACCGGGCGCTGACGCCGAAGTTGGCCGGCAGACCGCCGATCAGGAAGCCCGGCTTGCGCCCGGCGTGCTCCAGGATCCAGGCGAGCATCGCCGCAGTGCCGGTCTTGCCGTGGGTCCCCGCCACCGCCAGCACATGGCGGCCCGCCAACACGTGCTCGGCAAGCCACTGCGGCCCGGATACATAGCGCCGGCCCGAATCGAGGATCGCCTCCATGAGCGGATTGCCGCGCGTCACCACGTTGCCGATGACCCAGAGATCCGGCGCCAGCGCGAGCTGCCCAGCGCCGTAGCCTTCGGTCAGCTCGATGCCGAGCGCGGCGAGCTGCGAGCTCATTGGCGGGTACACGTTCGCATCGCAGCCCGTGACGCGCAGGCCCGCCTGCCGCGCGATCGCCGCCAGGCCGCCCATGAACGTGCCGCAGATGCCCAGGATGTGCAGGTGTGCGGCCATGGCGGGGGAGGAAGGGCGGCGATTGTACGCGATGACCCCTTAAGGCGTTGCGCTATGATGCCCCGGCTATGAGCCGCTCGAATTCGCGGCAGAACGGCATGCGCGTGCGCATCGCCGCCGCTGCCGCCCGCCTGATGGCTGAGGACGGCATCGACGATTTCGCGCTCGCCAAGAGAAAGGCTGCGCGCCAGCTCGGGGCGCCCGGCACCGAGGCGCTGCCCGCCAATCACGAGATCGAGGCCGAGCTGCGCGCCTACCGTGACCTCTATCAGGCCGAGGAGCACCCCGAATTGATCGCCGAACTGCGCCGCGTCGCGCTCGACGCCATGCGCGCGCTCGCGCACTTCAGCCCGTACCTTACCGGGCCAGTGCTCACGGGCCTCGCCGGCCCCTATGCGGAGATAGAGCTGCAGCTGTTTCCGGAGAGTACGAAGGACGTGGAGCTATTCCTGCTCGAGCGCAATCTTGCCTTCGACACGGCCGAGGGACGGCGCTTCGCCGGCGACCGGGCACGCTCGGTGAGCGTGTTCAAGCTGGATTGGCAAGGCGCGCCGTTGCGCCTGCAGGTTTTCGATCCCCGGGATGAGCGTCTGGCGTTAAAAACTTCACAGGCTGGACGGGTCGTAGAGCGCGCCGGAATCGCTGAGGTGGGACAACTTGTGGCGAAAACGGGGCCATCTTCGGCGAAAAGCGGATAAATAGCTTCTAACGTGTGACATCGTGTCATTGGGGCGCACACTGGGCGATAATGTGCCCCGCTCCGTAAAGCCGGACCGACGGCAATTTCGGCTATATTGCAGCTTCTTCCGGGAAAAATGGCCAAGTCTATCAAATCGCAGTCTGTCCTGCTGTTGAACGGCCCGAACCTCAATCTGCTCGGCACGCGCGAGCCGCACCTGTACGGCCGCGACACGCTGCCGCAGATCGAGCGGCGCCTTGCAGCGCGCGCAAAGGCCGCGGGCGTGAAGCTCGAATGCCTGCAGACCAACCATGAAGGGGTGGCGGTCGACCGCGTGCAACAGGCGAAGCGCGAGCGCATCGGCTTCATCATTCTCAATCCGGCTGCGTTTACCTACTCCAGCATCGCCCTGCGGGACGCGCTGACAGCGGTGCAGATACCGTTCCTCGAGGTGCACCTGTCGAACATCCACGCGCGCGAACCGTGGCGCGCCCATTCGCATTTCACCGCCGTGGCGGTCGGCTCGATTCTCGGTCTCGGCAGCAGCGGCTACGACCTTGCGCTCGAGTACGCCATCGGGCGCCTCAAAGGAAGCGGCCGGGCCTAGGCCCGGCGTGCGCGCGGCGGCCTGCCAGGCCGCCGGGGGAGGAAACACCATGGATCTGCGCAAGTTGAAGAAGCTTATCGACCTCGTGCAGGAGTCCGGCATCGCCGAGCTCGAAATCACTGAGGGCGAGGAGAAGGTGAAGATCGTGAAGGGCGGCGAGGCGACGGTGACGCCGCTTGCCCCGGCCGCCCCGGCGGCGGCACCAGCCACCCCGGCTGCAGCCGGCCCAGCCCCTGGCTCCGCTGCGGCTGCCGCCGCTGCCGCGGCCGAGGAGCCGGTGCAGGAAGGTCACGTGCTCAAGGCGCCGATGGTCGGCACCTTCTACCGCTCGGCCTCGCCGGAAGCGAAGGCGTTCGTCGAGGTCGGGCAGAGCATCAAGGCCGGCGAGACGGTGTGCATCATCGAGGCCATGAAGCTGATGAACGAGATCGAGGCCGACGCCACTGGGGTCATCAAGGCCATCCTGGTCGAGAACGGCCAGCCGGTGGAGTTCGGCCAGCCGCTGTTCATCATCGCCTAGCCCGGTGTTCGAGAAGATCCTGATCGCCAACCGCGGCGAGATCGCGCTCCGGATCCAGCGCGCCTGCCGCGAGATGGGCATCCGCACCGTGGTCGTGCACTCGACCGCCGATACCGAGGCGAAGTACGTCAAGCTCGCCGACGAGTCGGTGTGCATCGGCCCGCCACCGGCGCGCGAGAGCTACCTCAACATGGCGGCCATCATCAGCGCTGCCGAGGTCACCGATTCCGAGGCCATTCACCCCGGCTACGGCTTTCTTTCCGAGAACGCCGATTTCGCCGAGCGCGTGGAGCGCTCGGGGTTCGTGTTCATCGGCCCGCACCCCGAGAACATCCGCCTGATGGGCGACAAGGTGAGCGCCAAGCAGGCGATGGAAAAGGCCGGCGTGCCCTGCGTGCCCGGCTCGGAAGGCGCGCTGCCCGAGGACATCAAGGAGACCGTGCGCATCGCGCGCAAAATCGGCTACCCGGTGATCATCAAGGCCGCCGCCGGCGGCGGCGGCCGCGGCATGCGCGTCGTGCACACGGAAGCCGCGCTGCTCAATGCCGTCAACATGACGCGCAGCGAGGCGCTGGCGGCATTCGGCAACGCCACGCTCTACATGGAGCGCTACCTGGAGAATCCGCGCCACATCGAGATCCAGGTGCTCGCCGACAGCCACAAGAACGCCATTTACCTCGGCGAGCGCGACTGCTCGATGCAGCGGCGCCACCAGAAGATCATCGAGGAAGCGCCGGCGCCCGAGCTCACCGACAAGCAGCGCGCGAAGATCGGCGAGCGCTGCGCCGAGGCCTGCCGCAAGATCGGCTACCGCGGCGCCGGCACCTTCGAATTCCTGTACGAGGACGGCGAGTTCTTCTTCATTGAGATGAACACGCGCATCCAGGTCGAGCACCCGGTGACCGAGATGATCACCGGCATCGACCTGGTGCAGGAACAGATCCGCATTGCCGCCGGCGAAAAGCTGCGCCTGCGCCAGAAAGACGTCACGCTGCGCGGCCACGCCATCGAATGCCGCATCAACGCCGAGGATCCCTACAAGTTCACGCCCTCGCCGGGGAAGATCACCTCCTACCATCCGCCGGGCGGACCCGGCATCCGCGTCGATTCTCATGTCTACGCCGGCTACAGCGTGCCGCCCAATTACGATTCCATGGTCGGCAAGCTGATCGCCTACGGCGCGACGCGCGACCAGGCCATCCGGCGCATGCGCATCGCGCTCTCGGAAATGGCGATCGAGGGCATCCAGACCAACCTGCCGTTGCATCGCGAACTGCTGCACGACAGCCGCTTCCTGCGCGGCGGCACCTCGATCCATTACCTCGAGCAGAAGCTGGCGCAGGAGAACAAGCAGAAAGTGAAATAGTGCCCTGGCTGGCGCTCACGCTGGAAGTCGCGGCGGCGCAGGCCGAGACGCTCTCGGACGCGCTGGTGGAGCAGGGTGCGCATTCCGTTTGGATCGACGATCCCGGGCGCCCGAGCCACCGGCTGCACGCGCTGTTCGACGCGCGCGCCAACGCCGCTGCCCTCCTCGGTGCCGCCGCCGCGGCCGCGGGCTGTCCGATGCCGCCGTACCGCGCCTACGACGTGGCGGACGAAGACTGGGTGCGCGCCACGCAGGCCCAGTTCGGCCCGCAGTGCGTTGCCGGCAGGCTGTGGATCGTGCCCAGCTGGCACGAGGCGCCGCGCGAGGGCGTCGTGCTGCGGCTCGATCCCGGCCTCGCGTTCGGCACCGGCAGCCACGCCACGACCCGTCTCGTGCTCGGCTGGCTCGCCTCGGTTCCCCTGCAGGACGCCCATGTCCTCGATTACGGATGCGGTTCCGGTATATTGGCAATCGCCGCCGCCAAGCTCGGCGCCACGCGCGTCGACGCCGTTGACCTCGACGCCGACGCGCTGGCCGCGACCGGCGGCAACGCGCGCGCCAACGAGGTCGAGGTGCGCGTCTTTGCGCCGGAGCAATTGCCGCCCGGCGACTATGACGTGATGGTAGCCAACATCCTTGCCCAGCCCCTGATCGTGCTTGAGCCGCTGCTCGCGGCACGCGCACGGCCGGGCGCGCGTCTCGCGCTCGCCGGCATCCTCGACGCGCAGGCCGCCGAGGTCGTCGCCGCTTACCGTGAACATTTCGCGGCGCGCGTCGCGGCGCGCGAGGAGGGCTGGGCGCTCATCGAAGGACAGCGCCGGTGAGCGTCCTAGTCACACGCTGCCCGACGTGCGGCACCGCCTTCCGCGCGCTTCCATCCCAGCTCTCGGTCCGTAGCGGCATGGTCCGCTGCGGCAAGTGCGCCGCGACCTTCGACGGTGTCGCCAATCTCGTTGCGGAAAACGCGGCCGCCGATGCCGCCGAGCCCTCGCCGCAGCTCGGGCTGTTCGAGGCAGGCGCGCAAGCCGCAAAGCCGGCGGCGCGCGCCGTGCCGCGCCCGGCGCCGCGGCGCGTGCCCCTGGCGGATGATGAGCCGCTGCCTGAATTCCTGGAAGAAGAGCTGCCTCGGTCGCGCTACAGCTTCGCCTGGGGCCTCGTCGCGCTGATCGCGCTGGCGGCGCTCGCCGGGCAGCTCGCCTATCACTACCGCACGGAACTCGCGACTCTGGCGCCGCAGATGCGGCCGTTGCTTGCCGAGGGCTGCCGGTTTCTCGATTGCGAGCTGCGCCTGCCGCGCCGCCCGGACCTCTTGAGCATCGAGTCTTCCGACCTGCAGGCCGATGCCCGCGGCGAAAACCTGATCGTGCTGAACGCGGTGATCCGCAACCGCGCGCCCTTCGCGCAGGAGCTGCCGGCGCTGGAACTTACGCTGACCGATGCCGGTGACCGGCCACTGGTGCGCCGCGTGCTGCGGCCCGAAGACTATCTCCAGGGGTCCCCGCTGTTGAAGCCCGGGCAGGGTATGACGCCCGGCACCGATGCGGTGGTGCGCGTACATTTCGACACCGGCAGCGTGCGCGCTACCGGCTACCGTCTCTACCTCTTTTATCCCGCCTGAATGAAGACGCTGATCACCGGCTCGATCGCCTACGACACCATCATGGTGTTTCCCGACCGCTTCCGGAACCACCTGCTGCCCGACCAGCTGCACATCCTCAATGTTTGCTTCCTGACGCCCGAGATGCGCCGGGAGTTCGGCGGCACCGCGGGCAACATCGCTTACAACCTGAAGCAGCTGGGCGGCGACCCACTGGTGATGGCCGCCGTCGGCGAGGACAGCGAGCCCTATCTTTACCGCTTGCAGCGCCTGGGTATCGACGCGCGGCACCTGAAGCGCATTGCGGGCCAGTTCACCGCGCAGGCCTTCATTACCACGGATCTCGACGACAACCAGATCACCGCCTTTCATCCCGGGGCCATGAACCACGCGCATGCAAGCCACATCGATGCGACGCTCGGGGCGCAGCTCGCCATCATCTCCCCGGACGGCAAGGACGGCATGCTGCAGCACGCGCGCGAGTGCGCCGCGCACGGCATTCCGTTCATGTTCGACCCCGGCCAGGGACTGCCGATGTTTTCGCCGCAGGAACTGCTGGAATTCGTGCGCCTCGCCGACTACGTCGCGGTGAACGACTACGAGGGCAAGATGCTGGAAGAAAAGACCGGGCGCAGCCTGGAGAGCCTCGCGCGCGAAGTGAAGGCGCTCGTCGTGACGCTCGGCGCCCTGGGCTCGCGCATCTACGCGGGCGAGAGGCAGCACGAGATTCCCGTGGCGGTGGCGGAGCGCGTCGCGGATCCGACGGGTTGCGGCGACGCCTATCGCGCGGGCCTGCTCTACGGCATCGCCCAGGGCTGGGATTGGCCGCGCATCGGCCGCCTGGGCGCGGCGCTCGGCGCCCTCAAGATCGCGAGCCGCGGCGCGCAGAACCACCACGCCGATCGCGCGACGGTGGAGGCGTACTACCGCGCGTCGTTCGGCGAATCGCCCTGGGGCTAGAGCCTGGCGCGGATCTGCCTGCAGTAGGCCTCGAGTTGTTCGCGCGGCGGGTTCTTCACCGGCCACACGAGCTGCATGCCGTCACCCTCATGGCGCGGCAGTACATGCAGATGAAAATGAAACACCGTCTGCCCCGCAGGCTTGCCGTTCGCCTGGTAGATCGAGAGCCCCGGCGGCCTGAAAGCCTCGCGCACGGCGCGCGCCACGCGCACCGCGGTGCGAAACACCGCCGCCGCCTGCGCCTCGTCCAGCGCGTAGATGTTGTCGGCGTGCCCCTTGCACGCCACCAGCACGTGCCCCGGATTCACCTGGCCGAGGTCCATGAAGGCGAGGGTGGCCTCGTCCTCGTAAACGATGCTCGCCGGAATCTGCTTCGCCACGAGCTTGCAGAACACACAGTCGGCTTTCATCCGTCCCCCGGTTCGCGGTAGCCGCGGCAGGGTACCTGAAACAGCCTGCGGTCTTCCAGGCGCAGCGCGGAAAGCCTGCCGCCCCAGACGCATCCGGTATCGAGTGCGACCAGCTTTTCGGTGAGCTTCAGGCCGAGCGCAGACCAGTGGCCGCAGATTATGGGCGCCTCGCTTGGCGGGCGCAGCTCGAACCAGGGGCGGTAACCGGGCTGCGCCCGCCTGCCCTCGGCGGAAAGGTCCATCTCGCCGGAGTCGGTGCAAAAACGCAGCCGCGCCATGGCGTTGACGATGACGCGCAGGCGGTCCCAGCCCGCAAGGTCGTCGCGCCAGGCGCGCGGCCGGGCGCCGTAGAGGTGCTCGAGAAATTCCCGATGGCGCGCGCCGCGCAAGGCGGCTTCGACTTCGCGCGCCAGCGCCAACGCCTGCTCGATGCTCCACTGCGGCAGCAGGCCCGCGTGCACCATGGCATAGCCGGTCTCGACGTGCATGAGTAGCCGGTGGCGCAGCCACTCGAGTAGCTGCGGCGCGTCTGGCGCCTCTAACACTTCCTCGAGCGTGTCGTCCACGCGCTTTCTCGCGTAACCCTCGGCGAGGCACAGGAGGTGAAAATCGTGGTTTCCCAGCACGACCACCGCCGCCTCGCCCAGCGAGCGCACGAAGCGCAGCACATCGAGCGATTTGGGACCGCGGTTCACCAGGTCGCCGACAAACCACAGGCGGTCGCTCGCCGGCCGGAACTCCAGGCGCGCGAGCAGCGCCTGCAGTTCGTCCGCGCAGCCCTGAACGTCGCCGATCGCGTATGTCGCCATCGGACGCGAGTCTACAGCGCGGCGGAACTCGCACCGCGGCGTGCGAGACTAACGCCTGCCATGCTCAAAGCCCTGCGAGGCCTGTTCGACGGTCCCGAGCCACGTCCGGTACCGGGGTTCGAGCGCCGCCACCTGCAGGTCGCGGTCGCGGCGCTGCTTCACGAAGCGAGCCGCGCGGACTACGCCGAAGGTGCCGACGAACACACGATAGCGCGGCGAGCGCTCGCCGAACTGTTTGGCCTGCCGCCGCAGGAATGCATCGCGTTGCTCAAGGAAGGCCGCGCCAGGGCGGCGCAGCTCACCAGCTTCTACGCACCCGTCACCGTCATCAAGCGCGACTATTCGCTCGAGGAGCGCATCCGCCTTGTCGAGCATCTGTGGCGCATCGTCTATGCCGACGAGCAGCTCGATCCCTACGAAGACCATTACGTGCGCAAGATCGCGCACCTGCTCCACGTACCGAACACGCAAAGCATGCTGGCGCGCAACCGCGCGCGGGCCCAAACCGAGCGCAGCGCTTAGAGCGCCGCGTCCATGCGGCGGTACTGGATGGCTTCCGCGACGTGCGCGGCGCCGATCGCGTCGCGCGCCGCCAGGTCGGCGATGGTGCGCGCGACGCGCAGCACGCGATGATAGGCGCGCGCCGAGAGCGCGAGGCGCGCGATGGCCTGCTTGACGAGCGACTCGGCCCCGGCGTCCACGCCGCAGAACTGCTCGATCTCGCGCGTGCCCAGATGCACGTTGGCTTTGCCCTGGCGCGCCAGCTGCCGCCCACGCGCCTCGACGACGCGGTTGCGGATGGCATCCGATGCATCCCCATCCGCCGCCGCCAGCAGCTCCGAGTCGCGCGGCACCGGCGCTTCCACCTTGAGGTCGATGCGGTCGGCGAGCGGCCCGGAGATGCGCGCGCGGTAGCGCGCGATCGCATCCGGCGTGCAGCGGCAGCGTCCCGAGGCGTGGCCGAGGTAGCCGCAGGGGCAGGGATTCATCGCCGCTAGCAGCTGGAAACGCGCCGGAAAGCGCGCCTGGCGCGCACCGCGGGCGAGCGAAATCCAGCCCGTTTCCAGCGGCTCGCGCAGCGCTTCCAACGCCGGGCGCGCGAACTCGGGCAGCTCGTCGAGGAACAGCACGCCTTCATGCGCCAGCGAGATCTCGCCCGGGCGCGGCGGGCTGCCGCCGCCCACGAGGGCGACGCGCGATGCGGTGTGGTGCGGTGCGCGCAGCGGCCGCGCGCCCCAGCGCGCCGGGTCGAAGCCCGAATTCGAAGCCGACTGGATGGCGGCGCTCTCCAGCGCTTCGGCCGGGCTCATCGGCGCGAGAATCCCGGCAAAGCGCGCGGCGAGCATCGACTTGCCGGTGCCCGGCGGACCGACCAGCAGCACGCTGTGCCCGCCCGCCGCCGCCACTTCCAGCGCGCGCTTGGCCGCGGCCTGGCCCTTTACGTCGCAGAAATCCGCGTACGCCGGCGCCGCGGGCGAGGCGCCGTTGCCGCGCGGGGCGATGCGCGCTTCGCCGGCGAGGTGCGCGCAGACTTCGAGCAGGCTTGCCGCCGGCAGCACGATGGCGCGCTCGGCGAGCGCCGCCTGCGCGGCGTTTTCGGCGGGCAGCACGAAGGCGCGCTTTGCGCGCGCCGCACCGAGCGCCATGGCGAGCGCGCCGCGCACCGGGCGCAACTCGCCGGTCAGCGACAGCTCGCCCGCGAATTCATGGCCCGCGAGCGCCGCACCCTGAAGTTGTCCGCTGGCGGCGAGGATGCCGAGCGCGATCGGCAGGTCGAAGCGGCTCGAGTCCTTCGGTAAATCGGCCGGCGCGAGGTTGACCGTGATGCGCCGCGCGGGAAATTCGAACTGCGCATGGTGCAGGGCGGCGCGCACGCGGTCTTTGGCCTCGCGCACCTGCGCATCGGGCAGCCCGACGATGTGAAAAGCCGGCAGCCCGGGTCCGAGGTGCACCTCGACGGTCACCTCGGGCGCATCCACTCCCGCGAGCGCTCGGCTCGCCACGCTGGCCAGCGCCATCGACGCCCCCCTTCAGGGGAACAACGCGGCGGGCGGCGCGCGGTTTACCGCTTGGCTTCGAACTCGGCGACGCGCGCCTCGAGCGCCGCGAGCTTCGCCTGGGCGCGATCGAGCAGTTTCCTTTGCACGTCGAAGTCTTCGCGCACGACCACGTCGAAGCGATCGAAGAAGGCGGCCAGCAGGGCGCGCAGATTCTTCTCCAGGTCATGCGCCGGAGAGTTGCGGGCCGCCTCGCTCAGCCGCTCGCCAAGCTCCTCAAAAACACGCTTTTCGATCATGGGCGCGAGCGTAGCATGCAGGCCGCACCAAATTGGGGCGCGACGGCTGGGCTGCCGCACCTGGCCCGTGCATTGTCTTGCAGCATCTCCGTTGTCGCGTATGTATCTAGTTGAAAGAAAGCAATTTTATATCTGGCACGCGAGATGCTAACGGGTATGGGAGTTTTGTCATCCGACACCATCCTGGAGATCACCATCATGCGCAAGACCGTACTCGCTACTGCACTCGCCGCCGCTACTGCCCTGCCGGGCTTGGCCAGCGCGCAGGCCACATCGCCGCACTCCGTAGCCGGCAACATGAGCATCGTCAGCGACTACCGTTTCCGCGGCATTTCGCAAACGTTCGTGCAGTCCGCGATCCAGGGCGGCATCGACTACTCGCACTCAAGCGGCTTCTACCTCGGTAATTGGAACTCGAACGTAAGCGGCATCAGCTTCGTCGACGGCACGATCGAGACGGACTTCTATGGCGGCTACAAGTTTGGCGCCGGCCCCGTCTCCCTCGACGTCGGGCTGCTCCAGTACTACTACCCCAACGCCGAATCGGCAGGCACTAAGTACGACACCCTCGAGGCCTACATCGGTGCGAGCTGGAAGTGGCTGACGCTCAAGTACTCGTCCACCCTGGGCGACTGGTTTGGAGTAACTGCGCCCGGCCTTGAATCCAAAGGCTCCGGTTACATCGACCTTAGTGCCAGCTACGAGGTCGCGCCCAAGCTCACGCTGGTCGGCCACATCGGGCAGCAAAAGGTAAAGAACTATAGCAACCTCGATTACACCGACTACAAGATCGGCCTTACGTACGACATGAACGGTTGGGTACTCGGTGCG
>JAOTWE010000139.1 GCA_029863065.1 Betaproteobacteria bacterium | reverse complement strand
TCGAGCGCGGGCTGGATGCGGCGCTCGCCTCCAGCGTTGCAACCCAATTGATGCAGCACGACGCGCTCGGCGCCCACGCGCGCGATGAGCTGGGCATTTCCGATACCTTGACCGCGCGGCCGGTGCAAGCCGCGCTCGCCTCGGCAGGCACGTTCGCCGTCGGTGCCGCACTGCCCCTGGTGGTCGTTGTCCTGTTTCCGGTTTCCGCGCTCATGTGGGCCGTTGCGGGCAGTTCGCTCGTGTTTCTCGCTCTTCTGGGTTCCCTGGCGGCGCGGGCCGGCGGCGCATCGGTGGCAACAGCCGCCGCGCGCGTCACCTTCTGGGGCGCACTGGCAATGGCGCTGACCGCCGGCGTCGGGGCGCTTTTCGGGGTGAGCGCCTGAACATGGACGCGCGGGCGGTCGAATGTCATGATTGCCGCAAGGCAAGGAAAGCGTCCCCTAAGGCAAGGAAAAAGGAGAGCAAACCATGAAAGCGGTGCGATCGGCGGTGGCGGTGGCGGCAGTCTCACTTCTCATGTCGGGCTGCGCCAGCAACCTGATGCGCCCGGCCGCAAGCGAGAATATTTCGGCGCCGGGTGCGGACAAGGCAAAGGTCGTGTTCATGCGTACCTCGTTCGTCGCCGGCGCCATCGGCTGCGACATGTTCGAGGTGGTGAACGGCGAGCTGCGCTTCATCGGCCAGCTGCCCTACGGCAACAAGATCACCTATGAGACGACGCCCGGCGACAAGGTGTTCATGGCCTACGGCACGGCTGCCGACTTCATGCTGGCGAAGCTCCAGGGCGGCAAGACCTACTATTCGATCGTGCGGCCGAACTGGGGCACGGGCGGCTTCGCGCCGACGCCAATCCGCAACAGCAGTAGGGACCAGCCCGACTTCGACTCCAAGGAGTTCAAGGATTGGTTCTCGGGCACGAAGCTCCTCGAGCCCAACGACAACGCGCCGGCGTGGTTCAAGGAGAACCAGGCGCGCATGCAGCAGATCTACACCGAGTACTGGCGCCGCTTCCAGACGAAGACCGACGAGGAGAAGGCCTACCGGACGCTCAGGCCCGAGGACGGACGCTGAGCCGGGCGCGCCAGCGGTGAGCGGGTTGCGCATCCTCCTCCTCGCCGCGCTCGCCGCCGGCTGCGCCCCCGCGCCGCTCCAAGAGCGCGATCTCCTTGCGCAGCGCATCGCCGCGCCGCACCGCACGCCCGCGAACGTCGCGCGCGACCGGTATCGCCACCCGCTCGAGGTGCTCGAATTTCTCGGCGTCAGCAAAGATAGCGTGGTGGTGGAGATTCTGCCCGGCAGCTCCGGCTACTACATGGAGATCCTCGCGCCGCACCTCAAGGAAAAGGGACGCTATGTCGCCGCCAGCCGCGACGCGAGCGCCGCGCCGCGCTACCTTGCCGATCACCGCAAGCTCCTCGCGCGGCTCGCGGCCGAGCCCGGGCTCTACGGCAAAGTCGTGGTGACGCAGTTCAACGCCGGCCTGCACGAGGTCGCACCGGCGGGCAGCGCCGATTACGTGCTGACCTTCCGCAACCTGCACAACTGGGTGGAACGGAACGAGATCGACGGTGCGCTAAGCGCATTCCGCCGGGCGCTCAAGCCCGGCGGCATCCTCGGCATCGTCGACCATCGCGGGCGCACCGACCTGCCGCAGGCGGCGCAGATGAAGTCCGGCTACCTGCGCGAGGACTACGTCATCGCGCTGGTCGAGCACGCCGGCTTCAGGCTGGCAGGAAGATCGGAAGACAACGCCAACCCGAAGGACTCCAAGGACCATCCGGCAGGGGTGTGGACTCTGCCGCCGACGCTGCGCCTCAAGGACCAGGACCGCGCCCGCTACCTGGCGATCGGCGAGAGCGACCGCTTCACGCTCAAGTTCGTGACACGCTAGCGGTAGAACACGTGCCGCCCGATGCGCGAAATGCGCTCCTGCTGCTTCGCCCAGCTGGGCTTCACGTAGTGAGCGTGGAAGTAGGTCGCGCCCTCGACGCGCTCCGGCGCGCGCCGATGGTACACGTCTGCGGCCACCTTCTGCGCGAACTCCCAGGCCTCGCCTGAGGGCTCGGGCACGGAGTAGAACTCGGTCCACGAGAAGGCGCCGACGTAGCGCTTGCGGATCGCGTCCCAGCGCTTCTCGTGCACCACGGCGCACACGGTCGCCGGGTAACGTCTGGACGCCTTGCGGTTCATGGTCACTTCCGCCACCGCGTACTGCCCCTCGGGCGGCTCGCCGCGCGCCTCGAAGTACACGTTCCTCGCCAGGCACTCGATGTCCGCGCGCTCGGCCTCGCGCACGAGCTCGAGCACGCGCTCGTGGCGCGTAAACACCGCGTGCAGGCCGTAGCCGAACGCCACCAGCACCGCGCCGATGATGAGCGCGAAGGCCATCGCCTCGCGGTCCGCCCGGTACCAGAACAGCCGCACGCCGCGCCGCGCGTCGGCCCAGGCCGAGGCGGCACGGAAGGCGAGCTCGTCGACGAAATATCGTAGTGACATGGGCCTCACAGGATGCCGTGCGTACGGCGACTGTCAAGGGCGCAGTCGCTTTTTCGCAACTACTTGAACCGATACACCTCGGTGTCGAAATTGCCGCGCCACACGTTCAGGTCCACGCGCCGGCGGCCGTGCTGCGAAGTGAGCACGGCGTGGTCGGCGCCCTGTTTCCAGCGCAGCTTGTAGATCTCGCGCGGCGCGCCGCGCCGCTCGATTGTTTCGCGCGCCTCAGTCTCCGGCGGTCCGTAGTGCTCCTTGAGGAACTGCGCCATGCGCTCGAGCTGCGGCGCCTCGAAGCGCACGTCGAAAGCCTGCACCGCGTTCGCCTTGAGGAAAAAGCTGATGCGCGCATCGACGCCGCCGAAGCGCACCGGCGCGTCGTCGCAGCGCCGATCGGCGGCCGCGGTACGCCATTCCATGGGCTTGCAGCGCGCCGTGGGAAAGCCCTTTTGCACCTCGGCCTCGCTCGCGCCGAGGGTGACGCCATTGGCGTCGAAGCCCCAGGCGGGCGCGGCAGCAAGCGCCAGGATCAGCGTAATTCTTTCCATCGGAAGCAATCCAGCGTGTGGTCGTTCACCATGCCCGTCGCCTGCATGAAAGCGTACACGATCGTCGAGCCGACGAAGCGGAAGCCGCGCTTCTTCAGGTCCTTCGACAGCGCGTCGGACAGTTCCGTGCGCGCGGGCACCTCGCGCCGGCTGCGACGGCGGGCCACCAGGGGCTTGCCGCCCACGAACCCCCACACGTAGCGCCCGAAGCTGCCGTACTCCTCCTGCACGACGAGGAAGGCGCGGGCGTTCGTCACCGACGCCCCGATCTTTAGGCGGTTGCGCACGATGCCGGCATCGGCCAGCAGCGCCCGCTTCTTCTTCGCATCGAAGCGCGCCACCTTGGCCGGATCGAAGCCCAGGTACGCCTTGCGGTACGCCGCGCGCTTTTTCAGGATCGTGTCCCAGGCGAGGCCCGCCTGTGCCCCTTCGAGGATCAGAAATTCGAAGAGCCGCCGGTCATCGCGCACCGGCACGCCCCACTCGCGATCGTGGTAGGCGACGGCGAGAGGATTCTTCGCCCAGGCGCAGCGCTTCATGCGGCGCGCTCGCGCGCCGTGCGAGCGCTCATTTCAGCAGCTCCCGCGCGATGATCACTTTCTGCACTTCGGTCGCCCCCTCGTAAATGCGCAGCGCGCGCACTTCCCGGTACAGTCGCTCCACCGGATGGCCGCGCATCACCCCGAGGCCGCCGAGAATCTGCACGGCGTCGTCGATCACCTGCTGCGCGGCCTCGGTTGCGTACATCTTCGCCATGGCGGCCTCGCGAGTGACACGCACCTTCTTCACGTCGCGCAGCCAGGCCGCGCGGTAGGTCAGCAGGGCGCCCGCGTCGATCGCCGTCGCCATGTCGGCGAGCTTCGCCTGCGTCATCTGCAGATCGGCGAGGCGCTGGCCGAACATCTTCCGGTCCTTGGCGCGCGCGAGCGCCTCGTCGAGCGCGCGCCGCGCAAAACCGAGCGCCGCGGCGCCGACCGTGGTGCGGAAGACGTCGAGGTTCTTCATCGCCAGCTTGAAGCCCTGCCCCGCCTGGCCGACGAGCTGTGCCTTCGCGCCCGCGAGCTTCACTGTCGCCATCGGGTGCCGGGCGACGATGTCGATGCGCTCGTCGGCGTCCACCTCGTCCGCGTCCACGATGAAAGCGCTGATGCCTTCGTCGGCCCTGGCGAAGGCGACGTAGAAATCGGCGATGCCGCCGTTCGAGATCCAGGTCTTGGTACCCTCGAGCACCCAGTCTGTACCGCTGCGCTTCGCCGTGGTCGTCAGGGCCTGCACGTCCGAGCCGGCATCGGGCTCCGACAGGGCGAAGGCGGCGATGGCATCGCCCGCCGCCACGCGCGGAAGGTAGTGCTTCTTCTGCGCTTCGCTGCCTGCCAGAACAATCGGCCCGCTGCCCAGGCCCTGCATGACGAAGGAGAAATCGGCGAGGCCGGCGTGGTAGGCGAGGGTTTCCCGGATCAGTGCTATCGACCTGACATCCGGATTGTCGCTGACGCAGTAACTGAGGTAACCAGCTTCGCCCAGGTCCTTGACCAATTTGCGGCAGATTGCGTCCGCGTCATCCCCGTGCGCGTGCTCCAGGTTCGCGGAGGCCCAGGTGTCCACCGCACGCGATAAGACTGCGTGCGGTGGATCGAAGAAAGGCCAGGCCAGGTGGGCGAAGCGGTCCATGAGGTCCAAATTGATCAAGACTAGCGTATCCGCCCAGCGGCGGCGCGGGCATTGTCCATCATGCAAACGCGCGCCACAGGAACGCGGCGCCGCCGGCCAATACTACGATGTCCATGAATGCGGTATGCACCCTGAGCGGCACGAGCGCGAGCAGGCGCCGCGCAACGAAGCCGCCGGGCGCGGTGCACAAGCCGATCAGCACGCCGGCGAGCGCGAGCTCGGCGTCCAGCCGCGCGACGCTGCCGAAGAGCGCGATCTTGGCGAAGCCCATGATCACCGAGACGATGGCGTCGGTGCCGATCAGCGCCGCGCCCTGCAGGCCCGCCGCCATCAACGCCGAAATGAGGAGCAGGCCCGAGCCGGTGACCGCGCCGTTCACGAAGCCGAAGCCCGCCCCCGCCAGCGTCACGCCGCGTGCCTCCAGCCGCCAGCCGGCGCGCGCCAGCAGCCGCCGCACCGGCACGCTGACGACGAAGAAGGTGCCGAGCAGGAGCGCCACCCAGCGCGCTTCCAGCAGTGTGTAGCCGTAGGCGCCCGCGACGCAGGCCGGCAGCCCGAGCAGGAGGATGCGCCGGGCATGCGGAGCGTGGATGTCGCGCCAGAAGGCGGCAACGCGGCTGCCGTTGGCGAAGATCATGCCGACCGCCATCACCGGCACGACGTTGGCGATGCCGACCACCGGTGCCAGGAAGATCGGCAGCACCAGGCCCGTGCCGTAGCCCGCGAGGCCGCCGAGGATCGAGGCGGCAAGCGCGATGAGGCCGATCAGCGCGAACTGCGCGGCGCCGACGTCGGCAAGCTGGAAGGCGGTAGCCAGTCGGGAACCTTTTCCTGCAGGAACTGCAGCACCACCACCTCGTCGCGGCGCAGGGCGCCCCCCGGTCGCGCCCGCCGGGTGGACCGCTTGGCCGCCGCCGGCGGATGCGGCACCGTGTTCCCGAGCAGGTAGGCGTGCAGCAACGCCGGATGCACGTAGTACTTGCGGCACACCGCCCGCGTGTTGCCCAGGCGCTCCGCCACCGCGTCCACGGCGCGGATGATATTGCGATCCGCTTCGCGCCGGCTCGCCGCCGGCCCCATGGTTCGCAGCTCGACCGCCGCCAGCATCGTGCCGCCCCAGGTACGGAAGTCCTTGGCGGTGATGTCACGCTCGCTGATCTCGCGCAGGTAGGCGTTGATGTCGTCGGAGGACACCGCCTGGCGCTTCTTGTCGGCATCGAGGTACTGGAACATCTCCTGACCGGGCAGGTCCTGGCAGCGCTGGATGATGCGCGCCAGGCGCGGCTCGCTGACCGAGATCGAGTGCTCGACGCCGCTCTTGCCGCGGAAACTGAAGCGCAGCACGTCGCCCGCGACGCTGACATGGCGCCGGCGCAGGGTGGTGAGACCGAATGAGCGGTTCTCGCGCGCGTACTCGTCGTTGCCGACGCGGATCAGGGTGCGATCCAGCAGCCGCACCACGGTGGCGAGCAGCTGCCGGCGGCTGAGATCCTCGGCGCGCAGGTCGCGCTCCACCTGCTCGCGCAGGAACGGCAGTGCCTCGCTGAATTCCAGCATGCGGCGGAATTTCGACTGGTCGCGTGCGTCGCGGTAGTGCGGGTGGTAGCGGTACTGCTTGCGGCCGCGCGCATCGCGCGCCGTGGCCTGGATGTGGCCGCCGGGGTCGGGACAGATCCACACGTCGGTCCACGCCGGCGGGATGGCGAGCGCGTTGAGGCGCTTGCGCGTCGCCGCGTCGGCGATCCGCTCGCCGTCGGGCAGGTAATAGGCCCAGCCGGTGCCGGAGCGCTTGCGCGTGATGCCGGCAACGCCGTCGGTGACGTAACGCAACCCGGCGCGCGTTGCCGCCTTGCGGTGCTCGCGGGTGCGCGCCGAGCTCATGGCCGGGTCAGGCGAGCGCGCCGATGGCGGCGAGGGCGCGCCGCACTTCGTCGACGCCCTCGGGCGGCAACGGCGCCTGCGGCGCGAGCGGCGCACCCACCGCGTAGCCCTGGAGCTCGAGCGCGCCCTTGATGCAGGCGGCGAGGTTGTACTTGGCGAACGCCTGATTGAGTGCCCAGAGCGGGCGCTGGCGCTCCATGGCGGCCGCCCACTCGCCGCGCCGGCACAACTCGTAGAGCGCGACGCTCTGGCGCGGCGCGACGCAGGCCGGGCCGGCCATCCAGCCCACGCCGCCCAGCAGCATGACGCAGGCCGGCACATGAGAGGACGCGGCGAACACCTGCATGCGCCCTTCGACGCGGTTGAGGATCGACAGCAGCCGCCCCGTGTTGACCGAGGCGTCCTTGATGTAGCCGATGTTCGGGACACGCGACAGCCGTTCGATTACCGGGAGCGAAAGGTCCGAGCGCTGGAAGTTCGGGTTGGTGTAGAGGACCACGGGAATCGACACGGACTCGGCGATCGCCTTGAAGTAGGCGTACACGCCCTCGTCGGCGAGCGGGAAATACGCTTCGAGGATGGCGAGAATGCCGCTCGCGCCCAGGCGCTCGTACTCGCGCGCCTGCATGCAGGCATCCGCGATCGTGGTGGCGGCAACGCCGGGCACCACCGGCACTCGGCCGCGCGCCGCCTCGATCGCCACCTCGGCGACGCGCTTGCGCTGCGCCCAGTTGAGGTAGGCGAACTCCCCGGTCGAACCGAGCGGCGTGAGGCCGTGCACGCCCGCGGCGACGAGGTCGTCGCACAGGCGCGCGAGAACCTTCGCGTCCACCTCGCCGGAGGCGAGCACCGGCGATACGACGTAGGGGAAGACGCCGTGAAAGCCGGCGGCCATGCGCCTCAGGTTTTTCTCAGGAAATCGAAGTCGCAGCCATGCTCGGCCTGCAGCACGTGCTCCATGTACAGCTTCGCGTAGCCGCGCTCGGGCATCGACACGGGCGGCTTCCACGCCGCGCGCCTTTTCGCCAGCTCGTCTTCCATCACCGCCAGGTCGATGCGCCGCGCCTTGACCGAGAGGCGAATGCGGTCGCCGTTCCTCACCAGCGCGAGCGGCCCGCCGGCGGCGGCCTCGGGCGACACGTGCAGCACGATGGTGCCGTAGGCGGTGCCGCTCATCCGCGCATCCGAGATGCGCACCATGTCCTTCAGGCCGGCGCGCGCGAGTTTCGCCGGGATCGGCAGGTAGCCGGCTTCCGGCATGGCGTAGCCGGATTTCGGCCCCGCGTTCTGCAGGACCATGAAATCCTCGGGCGCCACGTCCAGCGCGGGATCGTCGACGCGCGCGGCGAGATCGTCGAGCGAAGTGAAGACCACGGCGCGCCCTTCCTTCTCGAACAGCTTCGGGTCCGCCGCCGAGCGTTTCAGAATCGCGCCATTCGGTGCGAGCGAGCCGAACAGGGCCACCAGCCCGCCGACCTTCTCCAGGGGCTCGGCAAGAGGCCGCACCACGCCGCGGTCCACCCAGGCGTCCACTTCGTGGGCGAGCCGCTCGCCCAGCGTCTCGCCGGCCACCGTCAGGCACTCGAGGTTCAGCAGCGGCTTCAGTTCGCGCAGCACCGCGCCCACGCCGCCCGCGGCGTACAGGTCCGACATGTAGTGCTGGCCCGTGGGCTTCAGATCGACGAGCACCGGCGTCGAGTCGGACAGTTCGTTCAGCCGCTTCAGGTCCACTTTGACCCCGGCGCGCCCGGCGATGGCAGTGAGGTGCACGATGGCGTTGGTCGAGCCGCCGATGGCGAGCAGCACGCGCAGTGCGTTTTCCACCGATTTCGCGGTGATGATCTGCGAAGGCCGGATCGGGTT
>JAOTWE010000138.1 GCA_029863065.1 Betaproteobacteria bacterium | reverse complement strand
CACCGAGAACATCGTGCGGCCATTCTTCCGCAACATGAGCGACCGGCAGTTCCTGCTGCTGCTGCGCGTCGTGCTCGTCACCTTCACGCTGGCAGCGCTGCTGTTCGCGCTGAACTCGAAGAGCACCATGTACCAGATGGTGCAGAACGCCTATAAAGTGACCCTGGTGTCTTGCCTCGTACCGCTCGCGGCCGGCATTTACTGGAAGCGCGCCAACGTCGCCGGCGCGACCCTGTCGGTGGTGTTCGGGCTGGGAACCTGGATTACGGCTGAATTCGTCGCTCCGGAGGCCACCGTGCCGCCGCAGCTGGCGGGCCTCGCCGCGTCGTTGTTCGGCATGGTCCTCGGGACGTACGTGAGCCGCGCGCCAGTGGCGCACGTGCAGCACGGCTAGCGCGTGCGCGGCTCGCCGCTCGCGCGCCTGCTGCTCGCCGTCTACGCGCTGCTGGTCGTCTACGCGTCGCTCTATCCGCTCGCGGGCTGGCGCGATCATGGCCTGTCGGCGCTGGAATTCCTGATCGCGCCCTGGCCGCGCTACGTGGTGGCGTTCGACGTTGCGGCCGACGTCGTTGGCTATGCCGTGCTCGGCCTGCTGATCGCTCTGGCATTGCACCCGCGGCTGCGCGGCGCCAATGCGGTGGCCGTGGCGACCCTCGCCGGGGCGGCGCTGTCGATCGCGCTCGAGGCGACGCAGACTTATCTTCCGGTCCGCGTCGCCTCCAACGTCGACGTCCTCTGCAATACGGCGGGCGCCATGGCGGGTGCGCTCGCCGGGCGTCTGTTCGCGGCCTGGGTGCCGGCGTTTGGCGGCTGGCGCGCGCGGCTTTTCCTTCCCGGCATCCAGGCCGACGTCGGCCTCGCGCTCCTCGGCCTGTGGGTGTTCATGCAGCTCAATCCGGCAACGCTGCTCTTCGGCAGCGGCGACCTGCGCCATCTGCTCGCCGGGCCGCCCGGCACGGCGCGCGCCCCCGAGTTCTTCGTTGCCATCGAGGCGGTGACCGCGGCCGCCAATCTCGCCGCGGCGGCGCTGCTTGCCTCGGCGGTGGCCGCGCCGCGGGCGCCGGTGCGCCGGCTCATCCTGCTGCTGGTCCTCGCGGCGCTCGCGGTGAAAACGCTCGCCTTCACCATCATCCTGCGGGCCCAGGACAGCTTCGCCTGGCTTACGCCCGGCGCCCTGCAGGGCCTCGCCACCGGCCTGACCGTGGCGTTGATCGCGGTGTCGCTGCCGCGCGTGGCGCGCCTCGCGGCGGCGGCCGTGCTCTTCATGGCGGCGACGGTGCTGGTGAATTTCGCGCCGCCCAATCCCTACCTTGCCGAGATCCTCAAGCTCTGGCAACAGGGGCACTTCCTGAATTTCAACGGCCTCACGCGACTCGTCTCGCTGCTGTGGCCGTTCGCCGCCATCGGCTATCTCATCGTGCTCGCCGCGCGCCGGCGCGACGAGGCGCTCCTGTAGAATTCGCGCCCCATGTCTTACTACGAGCGCCACGTCTTCTTCTGCTGCAACCAGCGCGACCCGGCGGACGCGCGCGGCTGCTGCGACGGCAAGGGGGCGTCGGCCATGCGCGACTACGCCAAGAGCTGCGTGAAGGAGCTCGGCATGGCCGGCGCGGGCAAGGTGCGGATCAATCAGGCCGGTTGCCTCGACCGCTGCGAGGAGGGGCCGTGCGTCGTCGTGTACCCCGACGCGGTCTGGTACACCTACGTGGACCGCGGCGACATCGACGAGATCATCGAGGCGCACCTGCGGCACGGCCGCATCGTCGAGCGCCTGAGGATCTGATGCGCGCGGCGAGCCGGCGCGAGACCGTCCGCGGCCCCGCCGGCGACATCGAGTGCGCTGTGGACGAGCCCCAGGGGTCGGCACGGGGCGTTGCGCTCATCGCGCATCCGCATCCGCTTTTCGGCGGCACGCTCGACAACAAGGTGGTGCAGACCCTGGCGCGGGCGCTGGTGGAGCTCGGCTACACAGCCTGGCGGCTGAATTTCCGTGGCGTGGGCAGGAGCGAGGGCGCGCACGACGAAGGCCGCGGTGAGGTGGCGGATCTCGCCGCGGTGCTGGCGCACCTCGGTGCGGAGCGGCCGGTGCTGGCCGGGTTTTCCTTCGGCGCAGTGATGCAGGCGAAGCTCGCGGCGCGCGTCGCGCCGGCACGGCTGGTGCTGGTCGGAATCGCGGTGAACCATTTCGAGGCGCCAGCGGTGCCCGCCGGCACATTGCTCATCCACGGCGAGAACGACGACACGGTGCCGATTTCCACGGTGCGCGACTGGGCGAAGCCGCAGGGGCTGCCGCTGATCGTGGTGCCGGGGGCGGATCATTTCTTCCACCACAAGCTGCCCGATCTCAGAATGGCGGTAACGAGCAACTGGAAATGAGCCGCGCATGCTCTGGGTGAAAACGCTGCACATCGTCTTCATGGTGACGTGGTTCGCGGGGCTGTTCTACCTGCCGCGGCTTTTCGTCTACCACGCGCTTTCGCACGACACCCTGTCCAGGGAGCGGTTCAAGCTGATGGAGCGCAAGCTGTTCTGGGGCATCATGACCCCGGGGGCGGTGCTCACCCTGTTCTTCGGCCTGTGGCTGTGGCTCGGCTGGGGTTTTTCCGGGTGGTGGCTGCACGCCAAGCTCGCGCTGGTCGTGGTGCTCGTCGGCTACCACATCTGGTGCGGCAAGCTGATGCGCGACTTCCGCGCCGAGCGCAACCGCAAGACGCATGTCTGGTTCCGCTGGTTCAACGAGTTCCCCATGCTCGTGCTTTTCGCCGCCGTCTTCCTTGTCGTCTTCAAGCCGTCCTGAGGAATTCTTCGCCCCCTGTCCCAGGGGGTTGGAGACGCTGCTCGCGGGGGAGCTGAAGTCCTTCGGCGCGCAGTCGCCGCGCGTCGCCGCGGGCGGGGTGGGTTTCTCCGGGAGCTGGGAGACCTGCTATCGCGCAAACCTTTGGTCGCGGCTCGCCTCGCGAGTGCTGTGGTGCATCACCGAGTTCGAGTATGCGTCGGAGGACGACATCTACGCCGCGGCGCGCGCCGTGAACTGGTTCGACCTGTTCGACGTGAACCGGACGCTGCGGGTCTATGTCACGGCGCAAAAGAGCCCGGTGAAGAGCCTCGAATTCGTCACGCTGCGCGTGAAGGACGCGGTGTGCGACCGCTTTCGCGACGACGTCGGCCGCCGGCCGGACGTGGATCGCGCCGATCCCGACGTGCGCGTCCACGTGTTCCTGGAGGATAAGCGCGGCGTTCTGTATCTCGACACCTCGGGCGAAGGACTCTTCAAGCGCGGCTGGCGCATGCAGACCGTGGAAGCGCCGCTGCGCGAAAACCTCGCGGCCGGCATCGTCATGCTGACCGGCTGGAAATTCGAGCAGCCGCTCCTCGATCCCATGTGCGGCGGGGCGACGCTGCTGGTCGAAGCGGCGGCCATGGCGCGCGGGCGGGCGCCGGGGATGAAACGTAGTTTCGGTTTCGAGAAGCTGGATTCGTTCAACGGCGTACTGTGGAAATCGCTGCGCGAGCAGGCGGCACAGCCGGCGAAGCAGGCGCCGAAGCTGGCGCTGTTCGGCAGCGACTCCGAGGCGACGGCGCTGACCGCGGCGCGGCGGAATCTCGCCGCCGCCGGGGTGGAGCGCTGGGTGACGCTGGAGGCGAGCGACGTGCTGTCGCGCAAGGCGCCGGCGGAGTCCGGCGTCATGATCGCCAACCCGCCGTACGGCGAAAGGATCGGCGAGTCCGAGGAGCTGTCGCGCTTTTACCCGAAGCTGGGCGACGCCTTGAAGAACAATTTCGCCGGCTGGAACTGCTTTTTCTTCACCGCCGACCGGCGCATGGAGAAGCTGATCCGGCTACAGACGGCGCGGCGCACGCCGCTCTACAACGGCGCGCTGGAGTGCCGGCTGTACGAATTCAGGATCGTGGCGGGGAGCCACCGGGGGTAGCGCGGGCGGCAGAGCTCAGTAAAGTAGGGCAAGCAGCCGCTCCAGCGCCGAGCGGCGCTCTGGCGGCGTGGGCGCGAGCATGTCCTCGCGCTGCAGGATCGACAGCAGCTTGCGCGGCGCGACGTCCTTGTAGCCGACGATCTCGACGTGGCCGGCGTCGACTTCGACGTTGACCAGCTGCGGATAACCGTCCACCACCGGCTGGTACTGCTCTGCCAGGCTGAAGACGTAGTCGCTCTCGAGACAGTTTCCGTCCTGGGTCCGGCGACGGCAGGTGTCGCGCTCATCGGTGACGACCTTGAGATAACGCCGCACCGACGGCAGCACCGCGCCGGGTCGCCGGATGAAGTCGGAGTTCGGCGTGATCTCGTTCCAGTTGTCGCCGGTGACCAGCCAGCACATTCCCGGGAGCGCACCCAGGCTCAGCCACTGCAGCGCAGTGACGCCGCAGGTGCTCGACACCGCGATGCCCGAGATCGGTGCCGATATGGTGGCGAGCCTGATGTTTGCGTCGCCGTGCCGCCAGTCGCCGCGGCGCTCGAGCTCCAGCGCTTTGCGTGCCACCAGGCCCCCCATGCTGTGGCCGATGACCGTCAGACGGCGGTCGCGCAGGCGGCTGGCCAGCTCGTCGAGCGCGCCGATCAATTGCCCTGAGCTGACTACCAGGCTGTCGCGATCGTTGTAACTGAAGCACACAGACTGCTGGCCGTGAAACGCATACAGCTGCGCGAGCGAGCGGAAATTCCCGGCCGAGCCGTTGCAGCCGTGCACCAGCACCGTCACCGGGTAGTTGGAATTGAATCGCAGCGTGCGATCCGGCGAATCCGTGCACGGGCCCAGATGCGCAATGCTCACGGCGACGTCCGGCGGCGGCCGGCGGCCGGGCTCGATCGGCTGCAGCTCAGGCTCGTACGGCGAGAAGGCGCAGCCAGCCAGCGCGAGCAGGGCAAGCGCCAAGAAAAGACGGGCCCGCTTGCGCATGGCCAAGCGCCTCTCGAGCACTAAGCTCTTGGCTTGTCGGCTGCCGACGGCTTTTGCACCTCGTCCGGTTTCTTGTAGTCGCCGATCACGCCCTTCAGCGGGCAGGCGGAGAACGCCGGGCACTTCTTGCAGCCGACGGCCAGGGCAACGGGGCACAGGGTCATGTCATTCCTCCTTCAGGGTCAGCGGCCGCGGGGTCCGCGTACCGCCGGGTTGAGGCGCTCGATGTCGGCACGCACCTGTTCCTGGCTTCGCTCGTAGACGATCTCGCGTCCCATGGCGTTGCCGGCGTAGGCGAGGCCGTTACGCGTCGGCGTGAGCGAGCAGCGCATGTTGTGCACGCCTTCGCCCAGGACCACGGTGATCACCTCCGGACGCTTGCTGAACACGACCACGTCCAGGGTCTGGCCGGTGGCGGTGACGCGAACCTTGATCTTCTCGTCGTGCATGCCGGCCTCCACTCTACAGGGTCGCGCGGAAGCGCAGATAGTCGAGGGCGCTTTTTTCGGGCTGCTCCAGCATCGGCACATGGCCCACGTCCGGCATCATGACCACCTCGGACTTGATGAGCAGCATCTGCAGGATTCCCGCACTGCCCGGATGCAGCACCCGGTCCTGCTGGCCCCAGACGATGAGCGCGGGGACCGCCAGGCCACGGATGCGCTCCTCGACCGAGTCGGCGGCGAGCTGCTTGAAGATGCGCTGCTCCAGGGCGTAGTTGCGTATACGTTCCTGCGCCAGCACGTCGAGCAGCGGCCGCGGAATCATGAGCGGCTTGGCCGTGAGCAGGGAAATGAGCTGCGCGAACTCTTCCTCGCTCTTCACCAGCAGCGGGTTTTCGCCCGTGTCGGTCATCCTCCTGTGCAGTTCGCTGGGCGGCGCGCTCCAGACGCCAGCGGCGTCCAGCAGCCACAGACTCTCGACTTCCTTCGGATACAGCGCAGCGAAGGTGAGGGCGATGTGTCCGCCCATGGAATTGCCGCCGAGGTGAAACTTCAACACACCGAGCGCGCGCATCAGGGCGCGCAAGCGCGCGGCCTGCGCGCGCGGCGCGTAGTCGGCCTGCGCCGGTTTCGCGGATTCGCCGAAGCCGGCGAGGTCGGGAATGACGACGCGGTAGCGGGGCGTGAGGTACTTTGCGACCCGCGTGAAATTGTCCTTATTGCCGCCAAAGCCGTGCAGCAGGAGGAGCGGCGCGCCGCGGCCGCCTTCGAGGTAGACCGTCCGCAGGCCGTTGGCCGGCGTGATCTCCTTGCGCTCCAGCCCGGCAAGCCGCCGCTCGTATTCGAGCGCGCTGCGCACCAGGCGATCGGGTGCGCTGACGAAAAAATAGGCGCTGACGGCGACGACGGCAAGCCCGACCGCGCCGAACGCGACCAGCCACCACTTCAGGGCGCGCATCAACCGAAGGCGCCCATGCCCCGCGCCTACTTCTTGCGGCCGCCGGCGAGGAGCAAGAGCGCGCCGATGGCGATGGCGCCCGCGCCGGCCCACACCGGCACATTGACCGTCTCCTGCTCCTTGACGGAAAACTGGATCGGACCGAGCTTCACGTCGTGGCGCTCCTTGGTGTAGCTGAAGCTCCCGTACGCGAGGCCCAGGGTGCCGGCGACGATCAGGGCAATGCCTAGGATCTTCATGGCGCCCATTATTCCATTCCGCGGATCGGAGCGCGCGCCCGGAAGCGCCGCCAGCCGCGCAGCCAGGTGCGTTCGAGGATGTAAATCGCGGCGGCCCCCGCGATGCCGCCGCCGAGCGCCGCGAGCAGCAGCACCTGGCTCTGGCGCACGTAGGCGAGGGCGGCAAGGGCGACGCAACCGGCGACGCTTCCCAGAACGATCAGCGTCTCCGCGCGATGCACGTTCACCTGCAGGCGTCCCATGCAGTACGGGCAGTCGATGTCCATGCGCGCAATGAGGGAGCGGGCCGGCTTGCTGGTGGCGAGGTCGCGGCCGCAGTGTGCGCAGCGGTAGTCCATCAGCGGCCTAGATTTCGTCCGCTTTCAATTCCTGCGCCGCGAAGTCGCGCCGGCATTTCGCGCAGTGGTAGCGCCGGCGCGCGAGCAGCGCGGCGCCGCTCGAGCGCTGCCATGGGCGCAGGTAGATCCACGCGGCGACGGCAATGATGCCGAGGGTGGCGTACAGCTCGCCCGTGTCGGCATCCGCCCAGAGAAAGGCGAGGAACAGGGCGAGCGCGATCCACAGGAGCGTTTCGATCGCGACGAAGCGTACTGCGCTAAAGGAAGGATCGGGAGGATCTTCGTAGCGCAGCAGGAATCCGCACGACGGGCAGAGCTTGGCGTCCCGCATGACGCGACGCTACGCCAGCGCTGCGGCGCAGGCAAATGCCCGCGCCCGGCTAGACGATGTCCAGGTGCTCGATGCCCTTGGACAGATCCTTGTCCTTGGCTTCCTTGCCGTGCAGCTTGATGGCCAGGCGCACTTCGTTGGTCGAGTCGGCGAACCGCAGCGCGTCCTCGTAGCTGATGCGCCCCTGCTCGTACAGCTCGAACAGCGCCTGGTCGAAGGTCTGCATGCCGAGCTCGCGCGACTTCTTCATGATTTCCTTGATTTCGTGCACCTCGCCCTTGAAGATCAGGTCGCTGATCAGGGGTGAATTGAGCAGCACTTCCACCGCGGCGGTACGCCCGCGCCCCTCTTTTGCCGGGATGAGGCGCTGCGAGATCACCGCCTTCAGGTTTAGCGACAAGTCCATGAGCAACTGCTGGCGCCGCTCCTCCGGGAAGAAGTTGATGATGCGATCCATCGCCTGGTTGGAGTTGTTGGCGTGCAGCGTGCCCAGGCACAGGTGGCCGGTCTCGGAGAAGGCGATGGCATGCTCCATCACCTCGCGATCGCGAATCTCGCCGATCAGAATCACGTCGGGTGCCTGGCGCAGGGTGTTCTTCAGCGCCGACTCCCACGATTCGGTGTCCACGCCCACTTCTCGTTGCGTGATGATGCAATTCTTGTGCGGGTGCACGTACTCCACCGGGTCCTCGATGGTGATGATATGGCCGTGCGAGTTCTCGTTGCGGTAGCCGATCATCGCCGCGAGCGAGGTCGACTTGCCCGAGCCAGTGCCACCGACGAAGATGACGAGGCCGCGCTTGGTCATGGCCACGTCTCTCAGCACCGGCGGCAACTTCAGGTCCTCGAAGTTCGGGATGGTGGTGGTGATGACGCGCAGCACCATGCCGACGTTGCCCTGCTGTACGAAAGTATTGACCCGGAAGCGGCCGATGCCCGCCGGGTTGATGGCGAAGTTGCACTCCTTCTTCGCCTCGAACTCGGCGGCCTGCTTGTCGTTCATGATCGAGCGCGTAAGCATCGAGGTGTGCTGCGGCGACAGGCCCTGCTGCGACACCGGCGTCATCTTGCCGTCGATCTTCATCGCCGGCGGGTAGCCGGTGGTAATGAACAGGTCCGAGCCGCGCTTCGCGACCAGGGCGCGCAGCAGGTCGTACATGAATTTGGTGGCTTGTTCGCGTTCCATCGCGTTCTCCTAGGCTGTACTCCCGGGCTCAACCCGCGAAGGCGTCCTTGTTCGCCGCCTTGCCGC
>JAOTWE010000137.1 GCA_029863065.1 Betaproteobacteria bacterium | reverse complement strand
GCCACCTGCGCGAGGAAAAGGATCCGTTTCGCGCCGCCGCCGCCCTCGCCCGCCTGCCGCGCGACCATGGCATCGAGGTCGTGCACGTCGGCGCGGCGCTCTCGAGCGCCATGGCGCGCGAGGCGCGCCGCCGCATGCAGCGTGAGCCGCGCTACCGCTGGCTCGGCGGCCTGCCGCACGCGCGCGCCCTCGCCTGGCTCGCGCGCAGCCACCTGCTCGTGGTGAGCTCGCGCATGGAAGGCGGCGCCAACGTCATCGCCGAGGCGGCGCGCATCGGCACGCCGGTACTCGCTTCCGGCGTACCCGGCAACATCGGCATGCTCGGACGCGGCTACCCCGGCTACTTCCCTCTGGGCGACGAGCGCTCGCTGGCGCGCCTCATGGCACGCGCGCAGCGCGAGCCGGAGTTCTACCGGCGGCTGCGGCGGTCCCTCGCGGCGCGACGCGCGCTATTCGCGCCGGCGGCGGAACGCGCGGCGCTGACGAAGGCGCTGCGCGGCCTCATGCGCCCGAGCGGCCGAGGAAGCGCCGCAGCCAGGCGCTGAGCAGGTCGACGACGCTCACCATGGCGATCATGGCGATGAGCAGCGTCGCCGCCTCGTGGGTCTTGAACACGGAAAGCGACACGTAAAGCATCTGCCCGAGTCCGCCCGCGCCGACGAAGCCGAGCACCGCGGCCATGCGGATGTTGTACTCCCAGCGGTACAGCGCGTAGGACGTGAACTGCGGCATGACCACCGGCAGCGTGCCGTAGAAGAAGGCGAGGGTCGCGCCGCTGCCCGCGTCGCGCAGCGCCGCGGCCGGTTCCGGCGGCGTGTTCTCGAGCGTCTCGGCGAACAGCCGCCCCAGCACGCCCGCCGTGTGCACGGCAAGCGCCAGGCAGCCGGCGAACGGGCCGAGGCCCGCGGCGAGCACCATGAAAACCGCCCACACCAGTTCCGGAATCGAACGCAGCACATTGAGGACGAGCCGCGCCGGAGCACGCAGCCAGCGGCCCCAGCGGCCCGAGGCGGGAAGCGCGAGGAACGCGCCCGCCAGCGCGGCGAGCAGCGTGCCGAGCGCGGAGATGGCCAGCGTTTCCGCGGCGCCCGTCAGGGCGCGCCCGAGGAATTCGGGCGAGGTATCCGGCGGCACGAATCCCAGCGCGAATTGCGCCATCTGCCGCGCGCTCTCCAGTCCGAGCAGCGTACCGAAATCCGCCGCCAGGTAGGCGAAACTCGCGCCCGCGGCGAGTGCGAAGCCGCCCAGCACCGCCCACGGCCGCCAGACGAAAGCGCCGACCGTCACGTCAGCACCTTGCGCAGCAGCGCGCTGATCGCGTCGGCCAGCAGCACCAGCGCGAAGAAGACGATCAGCATGGTGACGACCTCGCCCCCTTCCAGCATGCGCATCGACAGCTCCATTTGCTGGCCGAGACCTCCCGCCCCCACGAATCCCATCACCACCGAAGCGCGTATGGCGCATTCCCAGCGGTACACCGAATAGGACACGAGTTCCGGCAGGGCAACCGGCAGCACGCCATAGAAAAATGCGTGCAGGCGGCCGCCGCCGGTTTCCAGGATGGCCCGTGCCGGACGCGTGTCGCCCGCCTCGAAAATCTCGAAATACACTTTGCCGAGCATGCCCGCATAGTTGATGGCGATCGCGAGCACGCCCGCCGCCGGACCCAGGCCCACCGCGCGCACGAACAGCAGCGCCCACACGATCTCCGGAATCGAGCGCATGACGATGAGGAGAAAACGCAGGGGCGCTCGCAGCACCCTGCGCAGCCAGGCGTGCGGCGCGGGCCCGATGCGCGAGATCGAGAGGCTATCCGACACCGCGAGCGCGAGCGGCAGCGCGAGCCCGACGGCGAGCGCCATGCCGGCCGTCGCCAGGGCAAGCGTCTCCAGCGCGGAGCGCAGCACCAAGCCGAGGAACTCCTGGCCCAGCGCCGGGGGAAAGAACGTCCCCAGGAAGCGCCCCATCACCTGCAGGCTGCTCGGCTCGAAGAGCTTGCGCGGGTCGAACTCGGTCAGCTCGAGCGCCGGCCAGAGCAGCAGCAGCCCGACCGCCACCAGCGCGACCCGCGCGGGTAGCGCAGGGTCGCGCGGCGCCGCGGCGACGCCTACCTGCACAAGGGCGTGGCGGCGCCGCGCGCGGCGCGCGCCATAGGCTCCGGATGCGCCAGCGGCTCGCCGCCTTGGAGCGGTATGGTCTGCGATTCGGTCGCGTACAGATCGTGCAGCATGGCGTCGCTCACGCGCAGCGGCGGGCAATCGAACGCGACCGCACCGTCGCGCAGCCCGACGATGCGCGGAAACCAGCGCAGGGCCAGATCCACAGCGTGCAGGCTCGCCACCAGCGTCACGCCGCGCGTCTGCGCTTCGCGATTCAGTTCGCCCACCGTCTGATGGGCAAGCTGGGGATCGAGTGCGGACACCGGCTCGTCGGCGAGGATCAGGTCGGGCCTCTGATACAGGACGCGCGCCACGCCGACGCGCTGCAGCTGGCCGCCGGAAAGCCGGTCGCAGCGGTCGAACAGCCGCTCGGCGAGATCGAGGCGCGCGAGCGACTCGCGGGCACCGGCGATGTCCGCCGGATACGCCAGCGAGGCGAGGCCGCGCCACAGGCCCCAGGCGCCAAGGCGCCCGGCGAGGACCGCGGTCACGAGGCGCTGGCGCGGTGGCAGCGGCGGTGCCTGGTGGATCATGCCGATGCGGCCCCGCAGTTTCTGCAGCGCCCGGGCCGTCAAGGCCCACGGGTCGACGTCGGCGATGGCGAGCGCGCCCGAGCTCGGGCGAAGCGCCGCGCCCAGCAGGCGCAGCAGGCTGGTCTTCCCCGCGCCCGAGGGCCCGATGATGGCAATCCGCTCGCCGTGCGCCACCTCGAGCGAGACGCCGGCAAGCGCCCGCTTCCCGCCCGGCAGGACGAGATGCAGCGCGTCGAGCGCGAGCTTCACGCGCCGCGCTCGCCTATTTCAGCAGCCCCGCGGAGCGCGCCGCGTCCTCGATGCCTTTGTAGTTCTCCGGCTTGGTGGCGACAAAGCGCGTCGCGCGCTGCAGATCGAGGATTTCCTTCTGCGCCGGGTTCTTGGGATCGAGATCGAGGAACGCCGCGGTGAGCTTTTTCACCAGCGCCGGGTCCAGGTTGCCGCGCACCGTCCAGTTGTAGTCGTAGTAGGGCGGCGTCTTTTGCAGGATGCGCACGGCCTTGGCGTTGGCGTCGCCTTTCTCGATCAGCTTGTCGTACACCGAGGCGTTCAGGGCGCCCGCCTGGGCGCGGCCCGAGGCGACGAACGCCACGGTCGCGTCATGGGCGCCCGAAAAGGCGAGGCGAGTGAAATCCTTGTCCGGATTGATGCCCGCCTTGAGCAGGAAGAAGCGCGGCATCAGGTGCCCGGAGGTGGAGGCCGGTGAGCCGAAGGCGAAGGTCTTGCCCTTGAGGTCCTGCAGCGTTTTTGCCTTGCTGTCCTTCGGCACGATGTAGTAGCTGATGAACTTCTCGTCTTCGACACGCTGCGCGATGGGGATGGCGTTGCCGGTGCGCAGGCGCGCCTGCACGAACGTGAAGCCGCCGAGCCAGGCGAGATCGATGCGGTTGCCGGCCAGCCCCTCGACCACCGCCGGGTAGTCGTTGACCGGCGTCCAGTCGACCTTCATGCCGGTGGCCCGCTCGAGATAGGCGCCGAGCGGCTTGAACTTGCGCAGGAGTTCGGTGGGCGATTCGTCCGGGATCGCGGAAACCTTGAGGGACTGTGCATGCAGGGGAAGCGCAAGCGCGGCCAGGAGCATGCAATAGACGAGGCGCGGCAGGCGTGTCACGGTCCCTCCTTGAATCGGGTGTAAGTGAAGAATGCAGGCATGGTGGATTACCAGGCGCAGTCGCGTCCTTGGCCCGATACCTTACAACAGGATCGACGCTATGCGTCCAGCCCAGCGAGTACCCGCAGGTGCTGAACCACGCTGCGCCCCAGCGCCGAAAGCGCGTAGCCGCCTTCGAGCATGGACACCACGCGCCCGCCGGCATGGCGCTCCGCCACCGCCTTCATCTGCCGCGTGACCCAGGCGTAGTCCTGGTCCGTGAAGCTGAGCATCGCCATGTCGTCCTCGACATGCGCGTCGAAGCCCGCGGATATGATCACCAGCTGCGGCCGAAAGCCGTCGAGTGCGGGCATCCAGGCCTCGCTCACGGCCGCGCGGAACTGTTTCGATCCCGCACCCGCGGGCAGCGGCACGTTGACCATGTTCGGCGCCGGGTCATCGGTGCCGCTGTAGGGATAGAACGGATGCTGGAACGTGGAGGCCATCAGCACGCGCGGGTCGTGCGCGAAAATGTCCTCGGTGCCGTTGCCGTGATGCACGTCGAAATCGATGATCGCGACGCGCTCCAGCCCATGCGCGTCGAGCGCGTGGCATGCGGCGACAGCGACATTGTTGAAGATGCAGAAACCCATGGACCGCGCGCGGCAGGCATGGTGCCCGGGCGGGCGCACGCTGCAGAACGCAGCCTGCACTTCGCCGCGCAGCACCAGGTCAGTGGCGTGCACCGCGGCGCCGGCCGCGCGCAACGCCGCCTGCAGCGTGAACGGATTCATCGCCGTATCCGGATCGAGGTGCACCGTGCCCTCCCGCGGCGCGGCGTCGCGGACGGCACGCACGTACTCGGGCGGATGCACGCGCGAGAGCTGCTCGTCGGTGGCGAGCGGCGCCTCGTGGCGCGCGAGATACTGGCCGATGCCGGAAGCAATCAGCTGGTCCTCGATCGCCGTGAGCCGCTCCGGCCGCTCGGGATGCCAGGCACCCATCTCGTGCTTCAGGCAGTCGGCATGCGTGAGGAAGGCGATCGCCATGGTGCGTCAAATCATACCCTGTACAATCGGGCCATGCTGCTGAAAACACACATCAAACCGGCGTCGATGCAATCGCCGCTCGAGCGCCTCATCGCCGCTGCCGGCGAGGTGATTCTCGGCAAGGAAACGCAAGTGCGCCTGGCGCTCGCCTGCCTCATCGCGCGCGGCCACCTGCTGATCGAAGACCTGCCGGGCGTCGGCAAGACCACGCTGGCGCACGTGCTGGCGAAGACGCTCGGCATGCATTTCCAGCGCATCCAGTTCACGAGCGACATGCTGCCGGCGGACATCATCGGCGTCTCGGTATACGAGCGCGACAGCGGCGCGTTCAAGTTCCATCCCGGGCCGATCTTCGCGCAGCTGATTCTCGCCGACGAGGTGAACCGCGCCACGCCCAAGACGCAGAGCGCGCTCCTGGAGGCAATGGAAGAGCATCAGGTGACGGTGGAAACCGAAACGCGCAAGCTCCCGGAGCCGTTCTTCGTCATCGCCACGCAGAACCCTTCCGAGCAGGTCGGCACCTTCCCGCTGCCCGAATCGCAACTGGATCGTTTTACGATGCGGATCGAGCTCGGCTACCCGGACCGCGACGCCGAACGCGCGCTGCTCGCCGGCACGGACCGGCGCGACCTGCTCGCGAGCCTCGATCCCTGCATGAGCCCGGCCGAGCTGGTGGAGCTGCAGTCGGACGCACGGCGCGTGCACGTGGCGCCGGCGCTGCTCGATTACGTGCAGGCGATCGTCGAATTCACGCGCCGCTCGCCCGATTACGTCGCCGGGCTGTCGCCGCGCGCGGCGCTGGCGCTGGTGCACACGGCACGCGCCTGGGCGCTGCTCGAGGAGCGCGACAAGGTAATTCCGGAAGACGTGCAGGCAATCCTGCCCGGGGTCGCCGCCCACCGCCTGCGCCCGGCGCACGACGCCGTGCGGCGCGTGGATGTGGGTGCGCAACTGCTCGCCGCGGTACCGATTCCCTGAACTGCTAGGCGGCCGCGCGCTCTGCGCGCCGGCGCTCGTTCTCCTGCAGGAAGCGCTTGCGGAGCCGGATCGACTTCGGCGTGATTTCCACCAGCTCGTCGTCGGCGATGAACTCCACCGCGTATTCCAGCGTCAGGCCGATCGGCGGCGTGAGATCGATGGCCTCGTCCTTGCCCGAGGCGCGGATGTTCGTCAGCTGCTTGGTACGGATCGGGTTCACCACCAGGTCGTTGTCGCGGCTGTGGATGCCGACGATCATGCCCTCATAGACCGGGTCGCCCGGAATGACGAACATGCGCCCGCGCTCCTGCAGCTTCCATAGCGCGTAGGCCACCGCGACGCCGTCGTCCTGGGACACGAGCACGCCGTTCCGGCGCTCGGCCATTTCGTCGGGCCTGGCCGGGGCGTACTCGTCGAACACGTGGCTCATGATGCCGGTGCCGCGCGTCAGGGTCATGAACTCCCCCTGGAAGCCGATCAGCCCGCGCGCCGGGATGCGGTAGTCGAGGCGCACCCGACCTTTGCCGTCGGGCTGCATCTCGAGCAGCTCGCCGCGGCGCCGGCCGAGCTCCTCCATGACGCCGCCCTGGTTCGCCTCTTCGACGTCCACGGTGAGAACCTCGTACGGCTCGCAGCGCACGCCGTCGATCTCCTTGATAATGACGCGCGGGCGCGACACGGCGATCTCGTAGCCCTCGCGGCGCATGTTCTCCAGCAGGATCGTCAGGTGCAGCTCGCCACGCCCGTGGACGATGAAGGTGTCGGTGTCTTCCGGATATTCCACCCGCAGCGCGACGTTGCTCTTCGTCTCGCGCTCGAGGCGCTCACGGATCTGGCGGCTGGTGACGTACTTGCCTTCGCGGCCCGCGAGCGGCGAGGCGTTGACCAGGAAATTCATGGTCAGCGTCGGCTCGTCCACCCTGAGCAGCGACATCGCGTCGGGGTGCTCGGGATGGCACAGCGTGGTGCCGATGCCGAGCTCGTCGATGCCGTTCACCAGCACGATGTCGCCGGCTTCGGCGCTTTCCACCTGTACCCGCTGCAGGCCCTCGAACATCTGCACCTGGTTGATCTTGGCCTTGAACGGCGCGGCGTCCGGCCCGTTCAGCACCAGTACTTCCTGCGCGGCGACCAGGCGCCCGCGGCGAATGCGGCCGATGCCGATCTTGCCGACGTAGCTCGAGTAGTCGAGCGAGCAGATCTGCAGCTGCAGCGGCCCCTCGGCGTCCTCGTCGCGCATCGGCACGTGCCGCAGGATCGCCTCGAACAAGGGCTTCATGTCGCCGCCGCGCGCGCCGGGCTCGAGGCTCGCCCAGCCTTCCAGCGCAGAGGCGTAGACGACGGGGAAATCGAGCTGCTCCTCGGTTGCGCCCAGCTTGTCGAACAGGTCGAAGGTCTGGTTGACCGTCCACTGCGCGCGCGCGCCGGGTCGGTCCACCTTATTGACGACGACGATCGGCTTCAGGCCAAGCGCCAGCGCCTTGCGCGTGACGAAGCGCGTCTGCGGCATCGGCCCTTCGACCGCATCCACGAGCAGCAGCACCCCATCGACCATCGACAGCACGCGCTCCACCTCGCCGCCGAAGTCGGCGTGGCCCGGCGTGTCGACGATGTTGATGTGGGTACCTTGGTAGCGCACCGCGCAGTTCTTGGCGAGGATGGTGATGCCGCGCTCGCGCTCGAGATCATTGGAGTCCATGACCCGTTCCTGCAGCTGTTCGTGCGCCGCAAAGATGCCGGAGGCGCGCAGCAGCTTGTCGACGAGCGTCGTCTTGCCGTGGTCGACGTGGGCGATGATGGCGAGGTTGCGCAATGCGCGCGGCATGGCTTTGATCCGAAAAACAAAAGTCGCGCGCATTGTACGCGACTTAGGCGGCGCCGTGTTGCGTTGCGTCAATCCTTGGATACGGTTGCGATGGTGCTTTGAATCGCTTCGGCGGCGGCCCGCGGGTCGGCCGCATCGCGAATCGGGCGACCGACCACGATGTAATCGGCGCCGTTGGCAAAGGCCTGCGCGACATCGACGATGCGCTTCTGATCCTGCGCCGGCGCGCCCGCGGGACGCACGCCGGGGACCACCACCAGCAGCCGGTCGCCAAAGACCGCCTTGATCTTCGGCGCTTCCAGCCCTGAGGCGATGACGCCGTCGCAGCCCGACTCGAGCGCCGCGCGCGCCCTTTTCAGCACGAGATCCTCGACGCTGCCGACGTAGCCCATCTCTGCGATGCTGCGCTCATCGAAGCTCGTGAGCACGGTGACGGCGAGGATCTTGAGCGCGCCCTTGTCCCTGGCCGCCGCCTCCATGATGGAACGCTCGGCGTGCACGGTGAGGAAGCTGGCGCCGCTCGCACGCAGGTTCGCCGCCGCGCGGCGCACGGTCTCCGGAATGTCGTAGAGCTTCAGATCGGCGAACACTCGGGCGCCGCGCGCTCGCAGCCAGGCGAGCAACTCGAAATAACCGCCGGCGGTGAACAACTCCAGGCCGATCTTGTAGAAGCGCACCGCGTCGCCCAGGCGCTCGGCCAGCGCCCGCGCGGCGTCCGCGCTCGGCACATCCAGCGCGGCAATCAGCCGCTCGCGGTCGTCGATGGCGCTCATTCGGCCTGCTCTTCGTTCACCACGTCCTGCAGCGTCATGGTCAGGCTTTCTCCCGCGCGCAGCAGATGCTCGGCGAGCGCCGGCGGCGCCTCGGCGCGCAACACCTCAGCGTCCATCGCAAATGCGCGCACCACCGCG
>JAOTWE010000136.1 GCA_029863065.1 Betaproteobacteria bacterium | reverse complement strand
CCCGGATACCGGCGCGGTGCCGCTGGTCGCCGACGCCTCCTCGCACTTCCTGTCGCGGCCGCTCGAGGTGCAGAAGTTTGGCCTGATCTACGCCGGCGCGCAGAAGAACGCCGGGCCGGCCGGACTGACGCTGGCCATCGTGCGCGAAGACCTGCTGGGCGCGGCGGCGAAGGGCACGCCTTCGGTGATGGACTACAAGCTGCAGGCGGAGGCGGGCTCGATGCTCAACACGCCCGCCACCTACTCGCTCTACATCGCCGGGCTGGTCTTCAAGTGGCTGAAGCAGCTCGGCGGCCTCGCCGAAATCGAGCGGCGCAACCTCGCCAAGGCGCGGCTGCTGTACGAGGCGATCGACGGCAGCGGCTTTTACGCCAACCCGGTGGACCCGGCCGACCGCTCGCGCATGAACGTGCCCTTCCGGCTGCCCGATGAACGGCTCGACGCCCCGTTCCTCAAGGGCGCGGAGGAGCGCGGCATGGTGCAGCTGAAGGGGCACCGGGCGGTGGGCGGCATGCGCGCCTCCATCTACAACGCCATGCCGCTCGAGGGCGTGCAGCAGCTGGCGGCCTACATGCGGGAATTCGCGGCGCGTCATGGCTGAACGCCCGGACAAGATCGAAGTGCTGGTGTTGAACCGCGTGTCGCAGGCCGGGCTGCAGCGCTTCCCGGCCGAGCGCTACGCGCTGGTCACCGAGTCGCCATCGCCCGATGTGGTGCTGGTGCGCTCGCAGGACCTGCACCGCATGGCGCTCGGCGAGCGCCTGGTCGCGGTGGGCCGCGCCGGCGCCGGCACCAACAACATCCCGGTGGACGCGCTCGCGCGTCGCGCTGTCCCCGTGTTCAACGCGCCGGGCGCGAACGCCAATGCCGTCAAGGAGCTGGTGATCGCGGGGATGCTGATCGGGGCGCGCAACCTCGCGCCGGCGCTCGATTTCGTGCGCGGCCTGGACAAGGCGGCGCCGGACCTCGAGAAGCGCATCGAGGAAGGCAAGAAGGCCTATGCCGGCCTCGAGCTCCCCGGCCAGACGCTTGGCGTCGTCGGCCTGGGCAAGATTGGCAGCCTGGTGGCTGATGCGGCCATCCGCCTCGGCATGCAGGTGATCGGCCACGATCCCGACATTACCGTCGAAGGCGCCTGGAGCCTGCCGTCGCAGGTGCGCCGCGCCGCCTCGGTGGACGAGCTGCTCAAGGCAAGCCGGTTCGTCACCCTGCACGTGCCGCTCATCGAGCGCACGCGCCACCTGGTCAACGCGAAGAACATCGCCCTGCTGCGCGAGGGCGCGATCCTGCTCAACTTCTCGCGCGAAGGCGTGGTGGACGACGCCGCGGTGCTGGCGGCGCTCACCGCCGGCCGTCTGCGCTGCTACGTGACGGACTTTCCGAGCGCGGCGCTGATCGGTGTGCCGGGCGTGGTCGCGCTGCCGCACCTGGGTGCCTCGACGCGCGAAGCCGAGGAGAACTCGGCAGTGATGGTGATCGACCAGGTGCGCGAGTACCTCGAGCACGGCAACCTGCGAAACGCCGTCAACTTTCCCGAGGCGGTGATGGCGCGCGAGTCGCCCTACCGCCTGGCGATCGCCAACGCCAACGTGCCCGACATGCTGGCGCGGATTTCCCACGCCATGGGCGAGCGCGGCATCAATATCCACAACATGCTGAACAAGTCCCGGGGCGACGTCGCCTACACGCTGGTCGACGTCGACAGCCCGGTGCCGGACGCCGCGCTCGGCGCGCTGCGCGCCATCGACGGCGTGCTCGCGGTCAGATATCTTCCGCTCGAACCATGAGCGGCGACATCGACAAGCTGCGCACCGAGATCGATGCGCTCGACGCGGAGCTCGTCGAGCTGCTGCAGCGCCGCGCGCGGCTCGCGCAGCGCATCGGCGCGCTGAAGGGCGATGCCCCCGCCTACCGCCCGGATCGCGAGGCCGAGATCCTGCGCCGCGTCGCCGCCCAGGGCCGCGACCCCCTGCCGGCGGCGGCGCTGACGAGCGTGTTCCGCGAGGTCATCTCGGCCTGCCGCGGCCTTGAGCAGCCGATCCGCGTCTCCTACCTGGGGCCGCAAGGCACGTTCAGCGAGCAGGCGGTGCGCCGGCATTTCGGCGGCGCCGTGGACGCGCTCGCCGCGGCCGGCATCGACGACGTGTTCCGCCGCTGCGAATCGGGCGATGCGCAGTTCGCGGTGGTGCCGGTTGAAAATTCGACCGAGGGCGCGGTGGGCCGCTCGCTGGATCTCCTGCTGGTCACGCCGCTGCGCATCTGCGGCGAGGTGGAGCTGCGCGTGCAGCAGAACCTGATGGCGAAGAGCGGCGATGCCGCGGGCCTGAAACGCGTCTACTCGCACGCGCAGTCGTTCGCGCAGTGCAGTATCTGGCTCAATCAGAATCTGCCGCGCGCCGAGCGCGTGCCGGTGGCCTCGAACGCCGAGGCCGCGGAGCGCGCCAGCCGCGAGGCCGGCGCCGGCGCCATCGCCGGCGAGGCGGCTGCCGAACGCTACGGCTTGCAGCTGCTGGCGCGCGCCATCGAGGACGATCCCAACAACACCACGCGCTTCCTGGTGCTGGGGGCGCTCGACCCGGCCGCCACCGGCCGCGACCGCACCTCGCTCGTCATGTCGGCCGAGAACAAGCCCGGCGCGGTGCACGCGCTGCTCACGCCGCTCGCCGAGAACGGCGTCAGCATGACGCGCATCGAGTCGCGGCCGGCGCGCGCCATGCGCAGCGCGCTGTGGGAGTACGTGTTCTATATCGATCTCGAGGGCCACCAGAAGGACGCGCGCGTCGCTGCCGCGCTCGAGGCCTTGCGACGCAAGGCGCCGTTCCTCAAGGTGCTCGGCTCCTACCCGGCGGCGGGCGCGTGAAGGCACCTGCCGCCATGAGCCTGGACCCCTGCGAGCTCTCGCCGTCGTACGTGCGCTCGATCGCGCCCTACCAGCCCGGCAAGCCGATTTCCGAGCTGGCGCGCGAGCTCGGGCTGAAGGAAGAGTCGATCGTCAAGCTCGCCTCCAACGAGAATCCACGCGGCATCGGTCCGCGCACGCGCGCGGCGATCGAGGGCGCGCTCGGCGAGATCGCGCGCTATCCCGACGGCAACGGCCATGCGCTGAAGCAGTCGCTCGCGCGCCGCTACGGCGTCGACATGGCGCAAATCGTGCTCGGCAACGGCTCCAACGACGTCCTGGAGCTGGTGGCGCTCGCCTTCCTCGGCCCGGGGCGCGCGGCGGTGTACTCGCAGCACGCATTCGCGGTCTATCCGCTCGCCACGCAGGCGCGCGGCGCGCGCGGCATCGTCGCACCGGCGAAGGAGTACGGCCACGATCTTGAGGCGATGGCGCGCTCGTTGGACGATGAGACCTGCGTGGTATGGATCGCCAATCCGAACAACCCGACCGGAACGCTCGCCGCGCCCCAGGCGCTGGAGGCGTTCGTGCGGCGCGTGCCCGAGCGCGTCATCGTCGTCATCGACGAGGCCTACAACGAGTACATGCCGGCCGACCTGCGCGCCGACACGGTGAAATGGCTCAAGCGCCATCCCAACCTGGTCGTCACGCGCACCTTCTCCAAGGCCTATGGACTCGCCGGCCTGCGCGTTGGCTACGCGCTCGCGCACCCTTCGGTCGCCGACGTCATGAACCGCGTGCGCCAGCCGTTCAACGTCAACAGTATCGCGCTTGTGGCGGCGGCAGCGGCGCTCGAAGACATGGAGTTCGTCGCGCGCAGCTACGCCGGCAACCTGCAGGGCATGCGCCAGCTGCGCGAAGGCGCCGAACGACTTGGGCTGGAATACATCCCCTCGTACGCCAACTTCCTCACCGTGCGCGTCGGCCGCGCGCAGGACATCTACAAGCGCCTGCTCAGGCGTGGCGTCATCGTGCGGCCGGTGAGCGGTGGCTACGAGCTGCCGGAGCATCTGCGCGTCACCGTCGGCACGGAAGCGGAGAACGAGAAGTTCCTCTCGGCGCTGGCGGCGAGCCTGAAGGACTGATGCGCTTTCCCAAGGTCGCCGTCGTCGGCGTCGGCCTGATCGGCGGTTCTTTCGCGCTGGCGCTGAAGTCGGCCCGGGCCTGCAGCCACGTCGTCGGCATCGGCCGCGGCGCGGCCAACCTCGAGTGGGCGCGAGAACTGGGGATCGTCGATGCGATCGGCACGGACGCCGCCGACGCTGCCGACGCCGACCTGATTCTCGTCGCCACGCCCGTGGCGCAGTATGCGCGCGTGCTGGCCGAGATGGCGCCGCGGCTGAAGCCGACTGCGATCGTCACCGACGCGGGCAGCACCAAGCGCGACGTGGTCGCCGCGGCGCGCGCCGCGCTCGGCGCGAAGATCGCGCAGTTCGTTCCCGCGCATCCGATCGCCGGCGCAGAAAAGAGCGGCGCCGCGGCGGCGGACGCGGAGCTGTTTCGCGGCCGGCGCGTCGTGCTCACGCCGTTGCCGGAAAACTCCGCGGCGGTCGTGCGGTCGGCGGAGGACGCGTGGCGTGCCTGCGGCGCGCGCCTCGGCCGCATGAGCCCGAAAGAGCACGACGCCGTGTTCGCCGCCGTCAGTCACCTGCCGCATCTGCTCGCCTACGCGCTGGTGCACGAAGTGGCCGCGCGCGGCAATTCGGCACAGCTCTTTGGCTACGCGGCGGGGGGCTTTCGCGATTTCACGCGCATCGCCTCGAGCCACCCCGAGATGTGGCGCGACATCTGCACGGCGAACCGCGACCAGCTGCTCGGAGAGCTCGACCGCTATGTCGCCAAGCTGCGCGCGCTGCGGCCGCTGGTGGAGGCGGGCGACGGCGCGGCGCTGGAAAAGATCTTCGCCGAGGCGCGCGCGGCGCGCGAGCGCTGGCTGAGCGGAGACTACGAGTGAAGGCGCTCGATCTCGGGCCGCTCCGCCGCGCCGCGGGCACGGTGCGGCTGCCGGGGTCGAAAAGCATCTCCAACCGGGTGCTGCTGCTCGCGGCGCTGGCTGAAGGCGCGACCGACATCCGCGGCCTGCTCGATGCCGACGACACGCGCGTCATGCGCGAGGCCCTGGGCAAGCTCGGCCCGCGGCTGAGCGCGAAACGGGCCGAGCTTACCCTCGGCAACGCGGGCACCGCGTTCCGGCCACTCACCGCAGTGCTCGCGCTCGCCGGCGGCGAATACCGCCTGTCGGGCACGGCGCGCATGCACGAGCGCCCGATCCGCGACCTGGTCGCGGCGCTGCGCGCGCTGGGCGCGAGCATCGACTACCTGGGCGAAGAGGGATTTCCGCCGCTCGCGATCCATCCGGGCAAGGTCGCGGCCGGGCAGACCGTCAAAGTGCGCGGCGACGTGTCCTCGCAGTATCTGAGTGCGCTCCTGATGGCGCTGCCGATCGCCGGCGGCGGCACCATCGAAGTCGAGGGCGAGCTGATCTCCAGGCCGTACGTCGAGATCACGCTCAACCTCATGCGCCGTTTCGGCGTGAGCGTGGCGCGCGCGGGCTGGACGCGCTTCACCGTTCCCGGCGGGCCGTACGTTTCACCAAGGACGATGATTGTCGAAGGCGACGCCTCGAGCGCCTCGTATTTCCTCGCCGCGGGCGCGATCGCCGGCGGGCCGGTGCGCGTCGAAGGCGTCGGCCGCGGCAGCATCCAGGGCGACGTGCGCTTCACCAAGGTGCTCGAGGCGATGGGCGCGCAGGTGTCGATGGGCGAGGACTGGATCGAGGCGCAAGGCAAGGCACCCTTGCGCGCCTTCGATCTCGACCTGAACCACATTCCCGATGCGGCGATGACGGCAGCGGCGATGGCACTGTTCGCCGACGGCCCCTGTGTGGTGCGCAACATCGCAAGCTGGCGCGTGAAGGAGACCGACCGCATCGCGGCCATGGCGCGGGAGCTCGGCAAGCTCGGCGCGGACATCGAAGCGGGGGCGGATTTCCTCAAGGTGACGCCGCGAACGCTCAAATCCGATGTGGCGCTCGACACGTACGACGATCACCGCATGGCGATGAGCCTGTCGCTCGCCGCGCTCGGCGGCGTGCGCGTGCGCATCAACGATCCGGACTGCGTGGCGAAGACCTTTCCCGAGTATTTCGAGGTGTTCGCTCACATCGCCCGATGACGGTGCCGGTGATCGCCATCGATGGGCCGTCGGCCTCCGGCAAGGGCGCGGTGGCGCATCAGGTCGCCGAGGCGCTCGGCTTCCACTGTCTGGAAAGCGGCGCCCTGTACCGGCTCGTGGCGCTCGCTGGTCCGGAGCACCCTGAACAGACCGCCCGGGCCATGCAGGTGACCTTCCAGGGGGGCAGGATTTTCCTTTCTGGACAAGATGTTACGGACAAACTGCGCGAGGAGGCGGTCGGCGCGCGCGCCTCCGACGTCGCCCAGTGCCCGGAAGTGCGCCGCGCTCTGCTGGAGCGCCAGCGGGCATTTCGCCGACCCCCCGGCCTGGTCGCCGAGGGCCGCGACATGGGCACGGTGGTATTTCCCGATGCCGCGCTCAAGGTGTTCCTCACCGCGACCCCGGCCGTGCGTGCCCAACGCAGGCATAAGCAGTTGATAGACAAAGGAATCGATGCTAACCTTGCCGCCCTTTCCCGTGACCTGGCGCAGCGCGACGAACGCGATGCGGCCCGGGCGGTGGCGCCGCTGGCGCCGGCCCCGGACGCGCTGCAGCTGGACTCTTCGGAGCGGCCGCTGGCGCAAGTCGTCGGCCTGATCCTCGGGTGGTGCCGGGAGAGGAATCTGGGTGGGCGGGCCTGAGTGGGCCGGCCCTTGTGTGCAACCTGACCCGCGCGCGCCTTCGCCGGCCGAGCGGCTGAATGAGGTTTTTCCCTTTCATGGCAAGCGTTTCCCCCGCAGTTTCGAAGTCCCCGGCCAACGAATCCTTCGCTGCGCTCTTTGAAGAGAGCCTGACGCGCAAGGAAATGCGTATCGGCGAAGTGATCACCGCCGAGGTGGTGAGCGTCGATCCCAATTACGTCGTCGTCAACGCCGGGCTGAAGTCCGAGTCGATCATCGCCGCCGAAGAATTCAAGAACGACGCCGGCGAAGTCGAGGTCAAGGCCGGCGATTTCGTTTCCGTGTCGATCGAGGCGCTGGAGGACGGCTACGGCGCCACGCGCCTGTCGCGCGACAAGGCCAAGCGCATGGCCGCCTGGATCGAGCTCGAGCAGTCCCTGGAGAAGGGCGAGAGGATCGAAGGCGTCATCACCGGCAAGGTGAAGGGCGGCCTGACCGTCATGACCAAGGGCATCCGCGCGTTCCTGCCGGGGTCGCTGGTCGACCTGCGGCCGGTGAAGGACACCACGCCGTACGAAGGCAAGACCATGGAGTTCAAGGTCATCAAGCTCGACCGCAAGAGGAACAACGTGGTCGTGTCGCGCCGCGCGGTGCTCGAAGCCAGCGCCGGCGCCGAGCGCGACGCGCTGCTCTCCAGCCTGCAGGAAGGCGCAGTGGTCAAGGGCATCGTCAAGAACATCACCGATTACGGCGCGTTCGTCGACCTGGGCGGCATCGACGGCCTGCTGCACATCACCGACCTGGCGTGGCGCCGCGTCAAGCATCCTTCCGAAGTGCTCAGCGTGGGCGACGAAGTCACCGCCAAGGTGCTGAAGTTCGACGCCGAGAAGAACCGCGTGTCGCTCGGCCTCAAGCAGCTGGGCGAGGATCCCTGGGTCGGCATCGCGCGCCGCTATCCGCAGAGCACGCGCCTCTTTGGCAAGGTCACCAACCTGACCGACTACGGCGCGTTCGTCGAGGTCGAGGCGGGCATCGAGGGCCTGGTGCACGTTTCCGAGATGGACTGGACCAACAAGAACGTGCATCCCTCCAAGGTGGTGCAGGTCGGCGACGAGGTCGAGGTCATGATCCTCGAGATCGACGAGGAGCGCCGCCGCATCTCGCTCGGCATGAAGCAGTGCAAGCCCAACCCGTGGGAGGATTTTGCGCGCGAGTACAAGAAGGGCGACCGCGTTAAGGGCCAGATCAAGTCGATTACCGACTTCGGGGTATTCGTCGGCATGGCCGGCGGCATCGACGGCCTGGTGCACCTCTCGGACCTGTCGTGGTCGCTGGCCGGTGAAGAAGCGGTGAAGAATTTCAAGAAGGGCGAGGATGTCGAGGCGGTGGTGCTGGCGATCGACGTCGAGCGTGAGCGCATTTCGCTCGGCATCAAACAGATGGATGGCGACCCGTTCACCAACTTCATCGCCGGCCACGACAAGAACAGCGTCGTGCCGGGCACGGTGAAATCGGTCGACGCCAAGGGCGCCGTGGTGGCGCTGGCGGAGGGCATCGAGGGGTACCTGCGCGCTTCCGAATTCGCGCGCGACCGCGTCGAGGACCTGCGCGCGGCCCTCAAGGAGGGCGACCCGGTCAGCGCCATGATCATCAACGTCGACCGCAAGAACCGCTCGATCAACCTGTCGGTGAAGGCCAAGGACATGGCGGATGAAACCGACGTCATGAAGCAGTTGCGCACCGAAAACCAGGCGAGCGCCGCGGGCTCGACCAACCTGGGCGCGCTGCTGCGGGCCAAGCTCGACAAGGGCACTTCCGAGCCGCAGAAGTAAGCGGGCCGGACCGAGAACGGGAGGGGAGCGGTCGCC
>JAOTWE010000134.1 GCA_029863065.1 Betaproteobacteria bacterium | reverse complement strand
CCCCGAGGCTCCGGATGCACACATCTCGCACCGCCGAGGGCGTCAGCGGCAATTCGCACAGCCGGCGGTTGATGGAGAGGGGTATGTGCACCGCCACACCCACGTAATTGAAATGACGACCCACTTTCTCCAGCGCGACGGCGCGTACGCTCTGCGCCTGCTGCGCGCTCAGTTCCGGGTAGCGCAATGCCAGGGCGAGCGCTTCCTCGTCCAGCAGCTTGCCCAGCGTCCGTACCCGCACACCCGAGCCTACCGCCTCCACCACCTGGCCGTTGCCGATATAGACCGCGGCGTGGCTCACCGGCGCAAGAGTCATCAACTGGATACCGGCCGACCTGAGGCTCGATGCCGAGGTGAGGATGATGTCTCCCGGCCGCAGATCGGCGGGCGCTATGAGCTCATCGCCGTTCTCGGGCTCGATCGAGGCCCCTTGGAAGCGCAACATCGGAATCGGTGAAACGTGCTGGGTGTCGCCCGACCGGGATGAGGCCCGCGTCTCGAACTGCGTGGCGCAGCCCTGAATAAGTGCAAGTGCCGATACGAACAAGACCCATCGTTTCATGACCCACCCTCCCGTTTGGCCGTTCCCTGGGTCCCCAGAATGGGCTAACCCGGATCGGGGATGGCTTACGGGCGGGTTACCGGTTGCTTACAGGGCATCGGGGAGGGGTTACTCCGCCGCCGTGGTCAGGGGTGGCGCCACCTCTTCCAGCGACTTGCGCTCGGCCCGCACGCCGTAGGCGAGCACCGCCCCCACCGCCAGCAGCATGAGCGCGGCGCCGAGCAGGTAGCCGCCGAACACCGCGTCGCGCGAGCCGCTGCCGATGAGCGTGCCGAAGAGCCAGGGCGCCAGCACGCCGCCCGTGCCCGTGCCCACGGCGAAGAAAATGGCGATGGCGAGCGCGCGGATCTCGAGCGGAAACACCTCGCTCGCGGTCAGGTAGGCCGAACTCGCGGCGGCCGAAGCGAAAAAGAAGATCACGCTCCACATCGCCGTCTGGCCCGCCGCCGAGAGCAGATCCTGAGTGAACAGCCAGCCCGTCAGGGCGAGCAGCGTCGCCGAGGTGCCGTAGGTGAGCGCGATCATGGGCCGGCGGCCGAGCGTGTCGAACCAGTGCCCCAGCACCACCGGGCCGAGGAAATTGCCGATGGCGAAGGGCAGCAAATACAGGCCGGTCTTGCCCGCCGGCACGCTGTAGAAGCGCGTCAACACGAGCGCATAGGTGAAGAAGATGGCGTTGTACAGGAACGCCTGCGACATCATCAGCATCACGCACAGCGCCGAGCGGGAGCGGTAGCGCGCGAACATGACGTGCGCCACGTGCGCGAAGCCGATGCTGCGCCGCGGGCGCAGAACCAGCTCCCGGCCGGAGATCGGCGGCAGCGGCTTGCCGATCGAGCGCTCGATTCCGGCAATGATGCGCTCGGCCTCCGCCACGCGCCCGTGGGTCAGGAGCCAGCGCGGGCTCTCCGGAATGAAGCGGCGAAAGAACAGGATCGCGAGGCCGAGCGCGGCGCCCATGCCGAAGCCCAGGCGCCAGCCCAGATCGGGCGCGAAGAGCGCCGGGTCGAGCAGCAGCACCGTGGCGCCCGAGCCGAGCGCGGCGCCGAGCCAGAAGCTGCCGTTGATCATCAGGCCGACGCGGCCGCGGTGGCGGGCCGGGATCAGCTCGTCGATGGCGGAGTTGATCGCCGCATATTCGCCGCCAATGCCGCAGCCGGTGATGAAGCGAAAGACGAAGAAGCTCCAGAAATCCCAGGAAAACGCGCTCAGACCGACGCCGGCGAGGTACACGCCGAGCGTAATGAAGAACAGCCGCTTGCGGCCGTAGCGGTCGGTGAGCCGGCCGAAGAACAGCGCGCCGATCACCGCGCCGGCGAGATAGCCCGAGGCGAGCAGGCCGATCTGCGCGGCGGACAGGCCCAGCGTTTCCGGCAGCTGCAGCACGCCGCTCACCGCGCCCTTGAACGTGACTTCGAGCCCGTCGAGGATCCAGGTGATGCCGAGCGCGAGCACCACCAGCCAGTGGAAGCGGCTCCACGGCAATCGGTCGAGCCGTGCGGGGATCTGGGTGCGGAGAGTGTCGCTCATCGGCAACGTGTTACACCGGGCGCGGGCTGGCGCACAAGTCCCGTGTGTTGCCGAGCGGTGGAACCTTCCCGCCGCGGCGCGGTCAGGACCCGTGTACTCCAAAAACAAGGAGTCAAGAATATGCAGAAACCCGCAGCGCTTTGCATTTGCTTTTCACTGACCTGCGCCGCCCCGGCGCTGGCGCAGACCGTGCCGAAGCCCGACGACGCCTGGCGCGGCTCGCTCGGCGCCAACGTCAGCTCCGCGAGCGGCAACAATCAAAGTCTGAACGCGGGCCTGAATGCCGACGCGGTGCGCCAGAGCGAAAACGACAAGCTGGTCGCCATCGTGCAGAGCCTCTACGGCCGGCGCGAAACCAACGGCGTGCGCGAGCTCACCGCGAGCCGCTTGCGCGCCAGTACGCGCTACGACCGCGACATCTCGGATCTCACCTATGGCTTCACCGGCTACGACCTCGAGAAAAACAAGCTCGCCGACCTGAAATGGCGCCATTCGCCTTCGATCGGCGCGGGCCTGCACCTGCGCAAGACCGAGACCTTCACGTTCGACGTCTTCGCCGGCTACTCGTACAACCGCGAGACGCTGTATACGGGAACCAGCCGCTCGTTCAACGAGGGGCTGGTCGGCGAGGAGACGACGCACAAGTTCTCGGCGAGCACGAGCTTCCGGCAGCGCCTGACGCTCTACCCGAACCTGTCCGACTCCGGCGAATACCGCGTTGTATTCGACGCCGGACTGCTCACGCAGCTGGTGGATCGCTGGAACCTGACGGTGAACCTCTCGGCGCGCTACCAGAGCAATCCGCCGCTGGGGGTGCAGAAGAGCGACACGCTCCTCTTTACCGGGCTGCAGTACAGCTGGGGGCCGAAGTAGGCGCACGCGCCGCGGCGGCGTGCTACGCGCCGCGCAGATATTTCTCCGCAAACTCGGTCGCCGGCAGCGGCTTGCTGAAGAAATAGCCCTGGCATTCGTCGCAGCCGTGCGCGCGCAGATAGTCGAGCTGGTGTTGCGTTTCCACGCCTTCGGCGACCACCGTCAGCCCGAGGCTGTGCGCCATGGCGATGATCACGTCCACCAGCACCGCTTCGCCTTTCCCCGGCACGATCGTCGCGATGAAGCTGCGATCGATCTTCAGCTCGTGCAGTGGCAGCAGGTGCAGGTAGCTGAGCGATGAATAGCCGGTGCCGAAATCGTCGATGGACAACCGCATGCCGAGGTCGCGCAGCTCGCCGAGCATGCTGATCGCCGCGGTCGGATTGCCCATCAACGAGCTTTCCGTGAGCTCCAGGTGCAGGAAATCGGCCTGCCCGGTAGCGGCGACGGCGGCGCCCACGACGCCCGACAGCTCCGGCCGGAACTGGCGCGGCGAGACGTTGACGGCGACCGGCACCCGCCGCAGCCCGGCCACGCCCCATTCCTGCATCTGCCGGCAGGCGGCATTGAGCGCCCAGTCGCCCAGCGGCACGATGAGCCCGGATTCCTCGGCCACCGGGATGAAATCGTTCGGTGCCACCAGCCCGCGCTCCGGGTGCTGCCAGCGCATCAGCGCCTCGGCGCCGTTCATTTCGTTGCTCGCCAGCAAGAATTTCGGCTGGTAGAACAGCCGCAACTCGCCGCGCTCCAGTGCCCGGCGCAGCTCCTCTTCGACATTCAGCCTCTGTACCGCCCGGACGTTGAGTTCCTTGGAGTAGAAGCGGCAGCTGTTGCCGCCGGCGCTCTTCGCCTCCTGCAGCGCCGCCGCAGCGTTCTTCACCAGATCGTCGAGCTGGCTGGCGTCAGCCGGGAACAGCGCCACGCCAATACTCGCGGTGACGTGCAAGTCCTTGCCGCCGACCTGGCAGGGCCGCGCCAGCGCCCGCAGCAGTTCCTCGGCCACGCGCGCCGGATGCTCCTGATTCGAGATCATCGGCAGCAGTACGGCGAACTCGGTGCCGCTCATGCGTCCCGCGAATGGCTTGTCGCCGCGCCTCCGGCCCGGCATGGCCTGCGCCTGCAGCGTGCCGCGCAGGCGCCGGCTCACTTCGCCGATGACCTCGTCGCCCGAAACCGGGCCCAGCGCTTCGTTGATCTGCTTGAAGCGATCCAGGCCGATGTGAAGGAGCGCGCCCATCCTGGCCGCTGTGTCCGCCTCGAGCAGGGTGCGCTCAAGCTCGCCGAGGAAGCGCTGACGGTTGATCAGCCCGGTGCCGCGGTCGTAGTAGGCGAGAAAATCATGGTAGGCCTTGGCCGCGAGTATGTTGCGCATGCGCAGCACGAGCTCGCTTGCGTCAACCGGCTTGCGCAGGAAATCGCTTGCGCCGAGCTCGAGCGCCTTCAGCTTCGTATCCGGATCGTCGGCGGAGGTGAGGACGATCACCGGAACGTACTGCAGCAGTGGATTGGCGCGCATGCGCTCGAGGATCTGGAAGCCGTTCATGTGCGGCATGTTGATGTCGAGCAGCACCACGTGCGGGCGCTCGCGCAGCATGATGGCGATCGCTTCGGGCGCCTGGGTCGTATGCACGAAGCGCTTGTAGCCGGCGTCCTCCAGGAATGCCTGCGTGAGCTCGATGACCAGCGCTTCGTCATCCACCATCATGACCAGCGCCTCGCCCTGCATGTCGCGGGTGAGATTGATCGTCGAGCCGAGTTTCTCTTCGTGGTTCGTGGCAGTTTCCATGCGATATCCCGCGTAATGGCGGCGGCGTCAGACCGCCGCCGCCTGCTCCTCCGGCGGCACGATGCGCTCGGCGAGCGCGTGCACCTCGCCCAGGAGCCGCCCCGCCTCGCCCATCTCGCCCGCTTTCGCCGCCCGCTCGAGCCGCGCCGCGGGCTCGGTAAAGGCATCGTAACCCATGGATCCGGCCGACCCTTTCAGCCAGTGGGCGAAGTCCGCGACCTGTTGCCCATTGCCATTCGTGCGCGCTACGTCCACTTCCGTGAGACGCTCGCGAAGGCGCTCTACGAACTTGCGAATGATCGGCGTCAGACGGGCCTGGCCGGCGAGGCGCGAGACCACCGGGGCGGCGGCCGGCGCGGGCGGCGCGGATTCCGGGGCGGCGACCGGCGCAGCGGAGTCCGCCTGCGCCGTGTCGACGCGCTCGCCGTGCAGGAGCCGCGCCATCGTGCGCAGCAGGGCGTCGATGTCGATCGGCTTGGTCATGTACACGTCGCAGCCCGCGGCCAGCAATTCCGCTTCGTAGCCCGCCATGGCATTGGCGGTCAGCGCGACGATCGGCGTCGTCACGCCCTTCGCGCGCAGCGCTCGCGTGGCGCCAAAGCCGTCGAGCACCGGCATCTGCATGTCCATCAAGATGACGTCATAGCCGACTTTCATCACCATGTCGACCGCCACCTGGCCGTTTTCCGCCTGCTCGACCCACAGCCCCTGCTCGGATAGCACCAGGGTCACGAGCTCGCGGTTCTCCGCGCCGTCGTCCGCCACCAGCACGCGCGCCGTCGGCAGGCGCCAGCGCTCCTGCGGCGCCTGCGCCGCGGGCCCCTGCCGTTCGACGACCTGCTCGGCCGTCAGCATCGGCACGCCGGCCAGCGGACCGGTGTCGAAGGTGACGGTGAACGTGCTGCCCTTGCCGGCTTCGCTTGCCACGGTCACGTCGCCGCCGAGCGCGCGCGCAAGCTTGCGGCTGATGACCAGGCCGAGCCCCGTGCCGCCGTAGCGCCGCGTGATCGAGGCGTCGGCCTGGACGAAGGCTTCGAACAATTCGTCCATCTTGTCGGCCGGAATGCCGATGCCGCTGTCGATCACGTCGATTGCATAGCGCGGCGGCTCACCCCGCAGCAAGCGCGCCACCACGCGCACGCCGCCGCTGTCGGTGAACTTGATGGCATTGCCGAGCAGGTTGAGCACGATCTGGCGCAGGCGCGCCGGGTCCGACTTGATACTGGCAGGCACCGCACCCTCGGCGGCAAACGACAAATCAATATTCTTTTCGCGCACCTTCACCTCCAGCTCGAGCACCGCCTGGCTGATGATTTCGTGCGGCGCGCAGGCGATGCGCTCCACCTCCAATCGGCCGGCTTCCACCTTCGACAGGTCGAGGATGTCGTTGATCAGCGCGAGCAGGTGCTTGCCGCTGTTGTGGATCGTGTTCAGGTACTTGGTCGACTCGCGCTCGCTCTTGCCGAAGCCGCGGCGCAGCAGCTCGGTAAAGCCGAGGATGGCGTTCATCGGCGTGCGGATCTCATGGCTCATGTTGGCGAGAAACTCGCTCTTGGCGCGGTTGGCGGCCTCGGCCTCGTCGCGCGCCATTTTCAGCTCGATCTCCTTCTCCTCGAGTTCGGTGATGTCCTCCAGGCTCACCAGCACGCCGCCGGGCTTGGCACCGGCGCCGAGCACCGGCGAGCTGTTGACGAGGAAGGTGCGCAGCCCGCCAGACGCCGAGCGCAACCGCAGCGTGTCATTGCGCTGCACGTTGCCGTGCTCGAGCGCCGCGCGCCAGGGCAAGGAGGCGGGGTCGACCGTGCTGGCATCCGCCGTCAGCCATTCGATGCCAGCCGCTTGCGTGCCGATGAGCGCCTCGGGGGCTTTCCCCAGGAGATCGGCGATCGCCTGGTTGGCGAGCACGATGTGGTAGCTGCGGTCGATCACCAGCAAGCCCTCGGTCAGCGTATCGAGCGCGGCGCGCACCCGCCCCGGAATCGCGCGCGCGGGATCCAGGTGCCGCAGCACGCGGCCGAGATACAGGTCGAAGGCGATCACGCACAGGACGAACAGGAACGCGCCCAGCTGCACCCCGGGAGAATCGAGCCAGCCGCGCCAGCCCGGTGCCACGATCGGCCGGAAACGCATCTCGAGCCGCCCCCAGGGGCGCCGCTCGCTGAAGATGGGCACCTGGATCTGGGTATCGGTGGCCGTGCCGGATTCAAGCGGCTCCCAACCTGAATGATCGCCGCCCGTCGCCACCAGCTGGCCCGGCACGTTGCGCACCGCCACGGACAGCAGGTCGGCATTGCGCTCGACCAGAAAGCGCAGCACCGACTCGAGACGACGCCGCTCGTTCGCCGTGACCAGCGCGGTGCTGGTCGCGGCCGCGCTCTCCGCGAGCGCGACCCGCCCTTGCCGCACGGCGCCGACGCGATCCGGCACCAGCCCCAGGAATATGGCGATCAGCGTCCCGGTGATCACGATCGCCGTGAGCCCCAGGGCAATGTGGGTCCGCGTCGGCAGCGAGATCACGCGCGCTCCTTTGCCGGCGGCGCTGCGGGGCCGCTCTCGAGGAAGGATGCGAAGGCATCGTCGTCGTCGCCTTCGTCCTCGCTCTCGTCCTCGTCGACACGCGCGAGCACCGGCAGCGGGTCAATCAGGCGCCAGACCGGCAGGCTCGTCAGCAGGCTCGCGAGGAGCGCGCCGCCGCGCAACAACCACAGCACGTATCCCACCGACAGGGCGAAGCCGCCGACTGCTGCCGAGCCGGCCACCCACTGCTCTACCTCGCCCTGGTCGGCAAGCTCCTCGCGCATGCGGTCGAGCGCCTGGACCAACCCCGTCGCGGCTTGCGAACCCAACGTGCTGCCACCCGAGGCGTCGTCAGAGGCGAACGCCAGGCCGAACAGGTCGAGATCCATTCGCCCGTCATCTGCGGCAAGCTGCGGCAGTGCGACTGCGCGCAACAGGTTTACCGGCGCCGCGGCGGCGGCACGCAGCCCTCCCGGAACGGCGGGGTTGATGACAACCGTTGTTTGGACGCCTGCGGACGGTCGGGTCGCGTCAACACTTTCGCCGAGCAGAAGTCCCGTAGCGGCGGACGGCGATCGCGAGCCCGCCGGCACCGGTGCCGTCTCCAATCCCGGACTCGTGCCGCTACCTGGGTCGGGTGGAACGATCACCGGCGGCGGAGGGGGCGGCAGCGGATCGGGGATTATCGGCGGCGCAACGATCGGCGGGACCACTGGCGCCAATACGGCGGTCACGTCGATCGTCATCGTGCGCGCGGCGGGGTCCAAATCCACCCCGCCGCTGGCCACGCCGCCATCGTCCCGCACCTGGAAGGCAAAGCTCGCATAGCCTGCGCCGCTCCCGCCAGCCGCCGGGGTAAACACCAGCAGACCGGCGCCGATATCAGCCGCGCTCACCAACTGCCCCGCCGTGACCGCCGTCCCGTTGTTGGTCAGCGCGCCCGCCGCCGGCAGCGTGCTCATTCGCACCGCGAGCAGGTTGTTGGCCGGGCTGTCGTTGGCGTCGCTGAAGCCGAAGTCGCTTGCGCCAAAGATGTAAGAGCCGTCCTGCGGCAGAGCGACGCTGTTCGCCGTTCCGGTCGGGGCGTCATTGACGTTCGCGACCGCGGCGGTCTGCGCCGAGGTCAGCGGACCTTCAGCGGTGCCCTGCCCATCGGTGTAGGACACCTGCACGCTGATCAGCGTGCCCACGTCGGCATCACCCAGGGTGTAGGTGCTGACGATAGCCCCGGCGATGTTCACGCCATTGCGCTGCCACTGATAGCTGAACGCCCCCAGACCGTCGGCATCGCTGATGCCGCTGGTGTCCGCCGTGAGCACCTGGTCTTCGCTCACCGTGCCGGTGATCGTGGGCACGCCCAC
>JAOTWE010000133.1 GCA_029863065.1 Betaproteobacteria bacterium | reverse complement strand
GTCCTGGATGTTGGCGCCTTCCTCGACGACGATGCGCCCGAAGTCCCCGCGCAGGCAGGCGCAGGGCCCGATGTAGGCGCGCGCGCCGACGATCACGTCGCCCACCAGCACCGCGCTCTCGTGCACGAAGGCGCTGGGGTGCACGACCGGCACGAGGCCGTCAATCGAGTACACCTGGGGCATGCACCGGATTCTAGCGCCCCTGGTGTAAGCTTTCGCCATGCCCCCGGTCCTCGTTTCGACTGCGCAAGGCGTGATGACGATCACGCTCAACCGCCCGGAGAAGCTGAACGCCTTCGTCGCCGAGATGCACGCCCTGCTGCGCGAGGCGCTGATGCAGGCCGAAGACGACGCCGCGGTGCGCGCGCTGCTCATCACCGGCGCGGGCCGGGGATTTTGCGCCGGGCAGGACCTGTCCGAGCGCAACATGAACGACCCGAATCTCGACCTGGGCGGCGGGCTCGACGCCCACTACAACCCCTTCATCCGGCGCCTGCGCGCCCTGCCGAAGCCCGTGGTGTGCGCCGTGAACGGCGTCGCCGCCGGCGCCGGCGCCAACATCGCCCTCGCCGGCGACCTGGTCATCGCCGCGCGCTCGGCCTCGTTCATGCAGGCCTTCTCCAAAATCGCGCTGGTGCCCGATTGCGGCGGCACCTGGTGGCTGCCGCGCCTCATCGGCCTGCAGCGCGCGATGGGCATGGCGCTGCTGGCCGAGCGCGTCTCGGCCGAGGACGCCGAGCGCTGGGGCCTCATCTGGAAGTGCGTCGACGACGCGAAGCTCGTGGAAGAGGCGGGAAATCTTGCGCGCACCCTCGCCGCTGGCCCGACGCATACTTTCGGCATGATCAAGAAGGCGCTCTACGCCTCGAGCGGCAACACGCTCGATGAGCAGCTCGATTTGGAGCGCGATTTCCAGCGCGAGGTGGGCCGCTATGGCGACTACCGCGAAGGCGTCGCCGCCTTCCTCGAGAAGAGGAAGCCCGCGTTCACGGGGCGCTGATGGCCAAGGCAAAGCGCTTTCCCCTGGAACCGATCGAGAAGGCCTCGCGCAAGAGCCTGCGCGAGCTGCAGCTGCGGCGCCTGAAATGGTCGCTGAAGCACGCCTACGAAAACGTCCCGCATTACCGGAAGAAGTTCGACGCCGCGGGCGTGAAGCCGAAGGACCTGAAGACGCTCGCCGACCTGGCGAAATTTCCCCTCACCGCGAAGACCGACCTGCGCGAGAACTATCCCTTCGGCATGTTCGCGGTGCCGATGGACCGCATCGTGCGCATCCACGCCTCCTCCGGCACGACCGGCAAGCCCACGGTGGTCGGCTACACGCAGAAGGACATCGACACCTGGACGCAGGTCATGGCGCGCTCGATCCGCGCCGGCGGCGCGCGGCCCGGCGACAAGGTGCACAACGCCTACGGCTACGGCCTGTTCACCGGCGGCCTGGGCTTCCACTACGGCGCGGAAGCGCTCGGCCTCGCCGTGATTCCGCTTTCGGGCGGCATGACCGAGCGCCAGGTGCAGCTGATCCAGGACTTCAAGCCTGCCCTCATCTCGGTGACGCCCTCCTACATGCTGGCGATCGCCGACGAGATGGAAAAGCAGGGCCTCGACCCGAAGAAATCCTCCTTGCGCGTCGGCTTCTTCGGCGCCGAGCCGTGGACCAACGAAATGCGCAAGCAGATCGAGGCGCGCACCTCGCTCGACGCGGTCGATGTCTACGGCCTTTCGGAGGTGATCGGCCCGGGCGTGGCGCAGGAGTGCATCGAGACCAAGGATGGCCTCACGATCTGGGAAGACCACTTCTATCCCGAGATCGTCGACCCGCAGACCGGCATGGTGCTGCCCGAGGGCGAGCTTGGCGAGCTGGTGTTCACCTCGCTCACCAAAGAGGCGATGCCTGTCATCCGCTACCGCACGCGCGATCTCACGCGGCTCTTGCCCCCCACCGCGCGCAGCATGCGCAGGATGGAGAAGATCACCGGCCGCTCGGACGACATGCTCATCATCCGCGGCGTGAACGTCTTCCCGACGCAGATCGAGGAGCTGATCCTGAAGCAAAAGGAGCTTGCGCCGCACTATGTGCTCGAAGTGAGCAAGGACGGCCCGATGGACCACCTCACGGTGATGGTCGAGTTGGCACCTGGAGCCGCCGATGCCGAATCGGCGTCGCGGCTGCGACACCACATCAAGTCCTATATCGGCGTCAGCGCCGACGTGAAGATCGTTCCGCTATCCACCATCGAGCGCTCGATCGGCAAGGCGAAGCGGGTGATCGACAAGCGGGCCAAATGATCCTCGGCCTCACCCGCAAGGAACTGGACGACGGCGCGAAGCTCGTGCACGAGGTCGTGCCGCCGACGCCGCAATTCAGCTGGCCGCTCCTGAACGAGCGCGCCGGCACCGAAGTGTGGGTGAAGCACGAGAATCACACGGCCACCGGTTCCTTCAAGGTGCGCGGCGGGCTCACGCTGATGGCGCACCTGAAGCGCGAGAACCCGAAGCTCTCCGGGGTGGCGAGCGCCACGCGCGGCAACCACGGCCAGTCGGTCGCCTTTGCGGGCCGGCGCCACGGCCTGCGCTCGGTGATCGTGGTGCCGCACGGCAACAGCAAGGAAAAGAACGCCGCCATGCGCGCCTGGGGCGCGGAGCTGATCGAGCACGGGCGCGACTACGACGAGGCGCGCGGGCATGCCGATCGGATTGCCGAGGAGCAGGGGCTGCACTACATCGGGCCCTTCGACCGCGCGCTCGTCAAGGGCGTCGGCAGCTACGCGCTGGAATTGTTTACCGCCGTGCAGGACATCGACGAAGTGTACGTGCCCGTCGGCTGCGGCTCCGGGATCTGCGGGGTGATCGCCTGGCGCGACGCGCTCGGCCTCAAGACGCGCGTGGTCGGCGTGGTCTCGCAGAACGCGGCGTGCTACGCGCTCTCGTTCGCCGCGGGCAAGCCCGTGGAAACGAAGAGCGCGAACACCTTCGCCGACGGCGTCGCCGTGCGCGTGCCGGTGCCCGAGGCGCTGGCGGCGATCCTCGAGGGCGCGGAGCGCATCGTGCAGGTGAGCGACGACGAGGTGAAATCGGCGATGCGCGATCTGTACCGCTGCACGCACAACCTCGCCGAGGGAGCGGGCGCCGCGCCGCTCGCCGCGCTGCTCAAGGACAAGGGGCGCGCCGGCAAGCGCTTCGCGGTGATCCTCTCGGGCGGCAACATCGACCGGGAGATGTACCTGGAGGCGCTGGGCGCGGGCTAGCGGCGCGTGCGCCGCTGGAGCGAGCGCAGCAGCAGGTAGACCCCGGCCGCCGCCGCGAGGTGCTTGAGCGTGTGGCCGCTTATCCATCCGCCCAGCTCGAAGACCTCGCGGTCGTAGACCTCCGCCGCCTTTGCGACCCCGTAGAGCGCGACGACGCCGAAGATCGCGCCGCCGAGCGTATACGGGGAGCGGTACAGGACGGCCACCGCCAGCACGAGCAGGATCGAGCCCGCCTGCATCGCCACGTAGGGACTGAGGTTCTCCGCCCCGGCCAGCGCGCTCCAGCGCCAATAGACCACGCTCGCCACGCCGAGGAGCACCAGCGGCGCGAGCAGCGCGTTCCCGGCGCGCACGTCGGTCCGCTCCGCGACCACCGCCGCGACCAGGGAGGTGGCGACGATCGCGATCGGCAGCCGGTCCCAGACGAGGCGCGCGTCGTCCGGCGCGAGGTGGTACCAGGCCGAGCCGGCGCTGGTCAGCGCCACGCCGGCGAAGAACACCCAGTAGGGGCGCATCTCCTGCGGCGAATTGAAGCGGCCGCTGCCGATCGCGTCGCGCTCGCGCCATAGAAACGCGAGGCCGAGAACGCCGACGATCAGGAACGCGAGATTGGAGAGCGTATCGGCGGCATTCGCGATCGAAAGCAGCGCGCGCGTGTCGGCAAAGAGATGGTACGCCTGTGGCTGCGCGAGCGGCGCGGACAAGGTCCCCCAGACCGCGGCGAATGCGGCGAGCGCGATCGGCACGCAGGTCTTCAGGACATTGCTCATCGAGTACCTCCCCAGCTCTCCGCAGCGCCAAAGATCCGCCGGGCGACAGATTTCGTCAACGTGTCGGCGCACGCGGCGTGCCACGCACTTTCGTCTCTAGAGCGCTCTGCCAAGCAGCGCGTAGCGGCGGAAAACCTTTCCGCACCGGGCGCTCCAGTTGCGCGAGCCGCTCGCTTCGTGCATCAGGGCATGCACGGCGCGCTCGAATCCCAGCGCGGCCGCGCGCGTTATCGCGCGATCCACGAGCAGATGGCCAAGGCCGCCATAAACGCGCCCGCGGCGCCCGGCGACCGTCTTGAGAATCAGCGTGCGCGGCGCGCAGCCGCGCGCCGACTCGCACATATCCGGCAGCGCAAACAGGAACGCCACCAGTTTCCCGCGCTGCTCGGCGAGCAGCACCAGCTCCGGCCGCACGAACGGCAGCACGAGCGCGTACTGGTCGACGAACCTCGCGCGCTCGATCGGGCAAAAGAGGAATGCGCCGCTGAATGCTTCGAGCGCGAGCGCGTGCATGGCGCCGAGGTCGCGCTCGGCATGGCCCGGGTCGAATGCGCGAATGCGGACGTCGGACGCAGCGGCCCGGCGCGCGACCCCGTCGAGCCGCGCGTTGCGGTGCGTCAGATCGTCCTGCACGCTCGAGCAGTAGCGCGCGAGGACCGAGAATCCCGCCCGCGCAAAGCATTCCCTCCAGTGATCCGGCGTGTCGGGCTCGAGAAAAAACGGCGGCTCCTCGCCACGCTCGGTCACCAACCGGTAGCGCTGCCACGTGCTGCCGTCCATGGGCCCGACCGCACGCGCGCAACCGTGGTCGGCGAGGCGCGCGCACGCCGCGCGCAGCAGGCGCTCGCCGCTCGCGGCATCGGCTGCGCTGAAGTGGCCGATGGCGCCTGCGCTCCACCACAGAGAGCACCGCGCCGCCGGCTCGCCGCGCGCGCCGTCCAGGACCAGGTGCGCGTCGGGTTCGTCGCCGGCGAGCTCGAACGGCAGTGGGGCGGTTCGAATGGCTCCTGCAGTGGTCATGGCAGCGCGCAGACCTGCAACGACGCGAGCGCACCGAGCGGCACGACGAAGTTGTCCAGACCATTCCCGGAAAGCGCCTCGAGTCCGGTGGTGACGCTCGCCAGCAACGCTGCCGCGCCCAGGGCCTCTCCGACCTGCAGGCCGGCCGCGCCGTGCAGACCGGCGAAGGCCACGCCGAGCGCCACCGCAAAGAAGGCAATCGATCCCGCCGCGCTCTTCGATGCGCCGCCTGGCATGCGGCGCGCCGTGCCGAAGCGCCGGCCGACGAGGGCCGCCGCCGTATCGGCGAATCCCAGAACGAGGATCGCGATTGCGTAAGCGACGGCTGTGCCGCCGCTCCACAGGTAGGCAAGGCACACCCCGCACGCAAACCAGATCTCGCCTTGCGAATCGCGCCGTGCCGCGCGCAGCGCATAGCCGAAACGCGCTTCCAGCCAGGCCGACGCGCGCAGCAGGCGGAACCAGGCCACCGCCGCGCAGGCGAGCGCGATCACCGGCCAGGCGCTCGAGAAGAGCCACGGAAAGGAAAGCGCGATGAGCGCCATCTCGACGTGCAGCAGCTTGCGCACGGCTTCCGCTGATGCGCCAAAGCGCCGCGCCGCGCCGCTCAGCAGGGCCATCGACGCACCGAGCAGCGCAAGAACGAGGAGGGCCGCGAGCCACTGCGGGATCACACAGCCTCCTCGAGAACGAAGCTGCCGTAGAAGAACGCCTTGTCCCGCGCGTGCAGATGCGCGGCCGCGCTTACCAGAGGCGCAAGACGGGTCGCGAGCGACTCGGGTCGCCGACGCGGTACCAGCAGGTTCCAGTACGCCAGGCGCGCGCCCGGCCGGCACACGCGCCGCAGCGCGCGCAGCGCAGCCTCGTGCTGCTCGGGCGGCATGTACTCAAAGACATCGCTCAAATTGCACCGGTCCAGCGAGTCTGGGTGCAGGCGCGCGAGCAGCTCCTCGAGGCGCAGGCAGTGCCATTGCAAGCGCTCAATATGAGCGCGGATCGTCCCGAAGTTCTCGGCGCGCAGCGCGAACGGCCGCGCCGCGCCGTGCGCGCCCGTCAGGATCCAGTGCAGGTAGGGGTTGTCCGCGGGATCGAGCGCGGTGCAGGCATGCCGCACGCGCGCGAGCAGGTGCGCCGCGATCGAGCCGTCCACATAGCGGAAATGGCTGCGCTCGCGGCCCGCGAGCGCCATGAAGGCGCGCGAGAAGAAGACCCGGAATAGCGCGCGCCATGACCACGTGTCCCACTCGCGGTCGTAGAATTCCTCCCGCTCGGTGCGGGTGCCGCCACGCAGCAGTCGCTCGACGCGGCGCCGCGGATGGATTGCGGGCAGGACACGGTCGCGAAACAGCGCGAGGTAGCGCTCGAGGCGTCCGGCGGCGCCGACGCCCAGGTCGATGTCATCGGGCCGCGCGTCCCAGAATGCGCGTGCCTGAGCACCGAGCAGGCTCCGGCAGCGCCGATAGAGCGCGGCGCGGCGTCGGCTGGCGAGCGAGCCGATCAGTTCCAGCACCTCGCCATGCGCCAGCGCACGGTAGGCGGCGACGCGCAGCTCGAGGCAGGCAATCTGCGCCGGATTGCAATCAACGGCGATCACTTGCGCCGGGGCGCGCGCGAGCAGCGCGAGCGTATTGTCCCCCGCAGAGGCGATGGAAAGGCAGTGCTGTCCGGGGCGCACGTCAAGGGCCTCCAGCAGCACGTCGGCGTCTTCCCAGCACTGCGCGTACGAGATCACGCGCGCCTCCACAGTAGGACCAGCGCAGGCAGGAGCACCAAGTCGGCGACCACGCCGCTCGCCATGGCCAGCGCGAGGAGCAGTCCGAATTGCACCAGCGACGCGATTTCGGACAGCACGAACACGGAGAAGCCCAGCGTCATCACCACGCTGGTCGTGACGATGGCGTGTCCGGCGCTGCCTACGGTGGCACGTACTGCGGCCGCCGCGTCGCCGTGGCGTGCGAACTCCGCGCGCAGCCGATGCAGGAAGTGGACCGTGTCGTCGACAAGCAGTCCGAGGACCACCGCCGCGATCGTCACTGTCGCGATATCCAGCCGGATACCGGCGGCGCCCATGGCGCCGAAGATGAAGACCACCGGCAGCAGGTTCGACGGCAGCGCGAGCGCGGCGAGCGCCGCCGAGCGAAACGCGAGCGCGATCGCGCCGAACACCGCCACGAATGCGAGGGCGAATCCGCTGATCTGCGAGGCGACGACGTAATCGACCATGCGTACATAGATCGGCAGGTAGCCCGCGGGGAGCACCGAGCTGCCTTGGGGCAGGTCGGCCTCAGCCAGCAGGGCGGCCATCGTCCGCTCAACGCTTTTCGCGGACTGCATGCGCACCGAAAAAGTGACGCGCAGCGCGCCCGTGCCATCGACCCGCGGCTCCAGGGTCACGCCCGCGTTCGCATCATCGACCGGCGAGCGACTCCAGCCCACGCCGGGCAGGCGCTCGCCGCGCCGTTGCCAGCGCTCGATCGCCGTTAACAACTCCGGCTGCGCGACGACCGGCGCCGGGCGCACGAGAAACTCCATCGGTACGTAAGGCGCGAGCTGCGTCTCGATCAGCATGGAATCGCGCCGCACCGGGTGATCGGGGGACAGGAACGCCAGGGTGTACGTGTCGACCACCACGCGGCTACCGACAATTCCCGCGATCAGCACTGCGGCGAGCCCCGCGGCGAGGGTCAGCGCCGGGCGGCGCATGCCGAATGCGCCGAGCGCCTGCGCCGCGCGTTTCGTCCAGCCAAGTCCGCCGGGCTGAGGCTCGCAGCGCGGCACGGAAAGCGCAAAGGTCGCGCCGAGAATCGTCAACGCCAGCGCGCCGAGCAACCCGGCTGCGGTAAATATGCCGAGATCGCGCACCGCCGGAAGCGGGGAGGCGCCGAGCGCTGAAAATCCCAGTGCACTGGTGGCGAGGTTGAGCGCGCAGGGCGGCAGCATGTACCCGACAATGGCAATGGCCCTTGCTCGGCGCTGCGTTCGCTGCGGCTGAGCGGCCGCGTGCAAAAGGATGTGGACCATCTGCGCCACCGCGACCACCAGGATCACGGTGGGCATGGCGCTCGTCACCATGTTCATGCTGCGCCCGGCCGCACCGTACAGTCCCATCGTCCAGGTCATGGCGACCGCAGCTACGCCGAGCGTGAGCAGTGCAGGCAGCAGCCGCCGATAGATGATCCACAGCAGGGCAAACATGACTCCTACCGCGGCGCTCAGCAACACGGCCGCGTCGACCATGGAAAGCCGGTTGAGCGCGACGTACAGCACGCCGATGCCCGCCAGATGGTGCGGTTCCCCCAGGTGATCGAGCGCCCGCTCGATGTCGAGGATCACGCGATCGCGCCGCGCGTCGATGTCGTCGCTCGCCTGCATGCGCGCGACGATGGCCGCCGTGGTGCCGTCACGGCTGATCAAGCGGTCGCGAAGGGACGCATCCTGCGCAATCTGCCGCTGAAGGTCTCCCTTGAACCCCGCAGCCTGAACCAGATCAGCATAGCCGGCGATAGAGACCACCTGGGTCACGCCGTTCACGGCGGAGAGCTGCGCCTCGGCGCGCCGCAACAGCTGCAGTCCCACGCCATCCGCCATGCCCGCGGCGCGCTGGAA
>JAOTWE010000132.1 GCA_029863065.1 Betaproteobacteria bacterium | reverse complement strand
CGGCGCCGGGTTGAGCTGAAACATGGAAAACACGAGCGCGATCGCCGTCAGCGCCTTTTCGCCGCCCGAGAGCAGATGGATGCTGCTGTTGCGCTTGCCCGGCGGATGCGCCATCACCTGGACACCCGCGTCCAGGATCTGTTCGCCCGTCATGATGAGCCGTGCTTCGCCGCCCCCGAACAGGACCGGGAACAGAGTGCCGAAATGGCGGTTGACGCTGTCGAAGGTTTCGCGCAGCAGTTCGCGCGTCTCGCGGTCGATGCGGCGGATGGCGTCCTCCAGTGTGCGCACGGCTTCTTCCATGTCGGTGGCCTGCGCATCGAGGTAGCCCTTGCGCTCCAGGCTGGTCTTGAGTTCGTCGAGCGCGGCCAGATTGACGGCGCCCAGCTCGCCAAGAGCCTGCGTCAGTCGGGTGATTTCGCCCTGGAGCGACGACGGCCGCGGCGCGCCTTCGGCCTCCGCAGCGAGCCGCGCCTCGTCGGCGCCGCCGTCGCGCAACTGACCGTCGTACTGGTCGCGATTGATCTGTGCCGCCTGCTCCTTGAGCCGCAGCTCGCCGATGCGCTCGCGCAGGGGCGCAAGGTGCGCCTCAGCCTGCAGCCGCTCTTCTTCCAGTGCGCGCAACGCGCCGGCCGCCGCCTCGACCCCGTTGCGGGCTTCGGCGAGCGCTTTTTCGCGGCCGATGCGCGACTCGATCGCGCTTTCGAGCGCCGCGCGCACTGCCGGCACCGGGTCTACCGCAAGCTCCTCGGTGAGCTTGCCGAGCTCGCGATCGGCGCGCTCGATCTGCTGGTCGATGACATTGACCGAGGCATCGATCTCGGCGATCTTGGCGCTGCACTCGCGCTCGCCGAACGCCGCGTCCTGCGCGTCGCGCTCGGCCTGCTGCAGCGCCCGGCGCTGCGCCGTCAGCCCGGTTTCCGCGACCTCATAGGCTGCGCGCAGCGATTCCAGCTGCGTACGCGCGGCCGCGATCTCCTGTGCAATGCGCTGCGTGGCCATGCGGCACTGCGCCCGGCGCGCTTCGTCCTCCTCGGCTTCGCGCGCGATTTGCGCCAGCTCGCCGTCGATCTGCGCACTGCGCTCGCGGTAGCGCTCCTCGGCCTGCTGCAGCTTGAGCAGCTCGATCTGCAGCTCGTGGCGCGCCTGCTGCCGCTCGGCGAGCGCATCGCGCGCCGCTTCCAAGGCGCTCTGCCGCGAATTGAGCGAGGACCCCGTCGCCGCGGCTCGCTCGCGCGCCGCCGCCAATTGCTGTGCCCGCTCAGCGACTCTGCCCTGCAAAGTTTCGATCTCGACCTGGCGCGCGAGCAGCCCGGCGTCCGCCGGATCCGGCGCGTGGAATGCCACGCTGTGGCGCGTGAACTGGTGTCCGTCGCGGTTCACCAGCAGCACGCCCGCGGGCAGCCGATCGCGCTCCGCTGCGCCCGGCGTGCCCTCGCAGACGCAGACATGGGCCAGCCAATCGGCGAGCGCGCCGCCGATTTCGGGAGCAATGGCGTGCACCTTGGCGGCGAGCGTTTCGTATCCCGCGGGCAACGGCGCGCCGCGATCCGCGCCGTGGCTGAAAACACCCGCCTTCACCGGCGGCACGTCCGCCGCCACGCCGTCGAGGCGCGCTGCATCGGCGACATCCAGCGCGTGCAGGCGCTCGCGCAGCACCGATTCCACGGCCACCTCCCAGCCCGGGTCGATGCGCACCTGCTGCCAGAGCCGCGGCAGCGCCTGCAAGTCGTTGCGTCGCAGCCAGTCGCGCAGCGGCGCATTGTCTTCCGCCGCCGCCTGGATCTGCTCCAGGGTCGCGAGCTGGGCTTCGGCCGCGGCGTGCTCATGCGACGCCGACGACAATCGTTCGGCGGCCGCTGCGCGCTCCGCCTCGAGGGCGTCGCATTCCTCCTGCAAGGCATTCAGCGCGCCTTCCGCGTCGGCGATCGCCGCATCGCCGGCGCCGCGCCGCTGTTCCTGCGCCGCGAGCAACGCGGCGTCGGGCTGCAGCAGCGAGCGGTGCTCGGCCTGCAGCCGCTCGCGCCGCTGCGTCAGCGCCTCCAGCGCCCGCTCCACGTGTTCGAGATTCGACTGCTCGAGCTGGGCGCGGCTCTCCGCGCGCATCGCCAGGTTGCGGCACTCGCTTTGCTGCTCCTGCGCGCCGCGGAAGGCGCGCTCGGCATCGGGCAGCTTGCCGCCTTCCAGCGCCGCCCGTGCCTGCGAATCTTCCACCCGCTGGCGCGCACCGCCGGCGCGCCCGGCCCACAGGTGCAAAGCCTGCGTCAATTGCGCGCGCTGCTCGCGCCAGCCGCCGAGCTGCGCGCGCCGCTCGGCATGCTGGAACTCGAGCCGCTGGCGCGTTTCCTCGACGTGTCGCAGCTCCGATTCGAGGCGCGCCACCTCCGCGTTGGCCGCATACAACGCCGCCTGCGCCGTGTTCATGCCGTCGCCCGCGGCGTAGTGCGCCGCGCGCGCCGTCTCCAGACGGCTTTCGATCTCGCGCAGCGTTGCCGTTCCCGCCTCGAGCGCGTTCGCCTGGCTGGCAATTTCCTGGGCATGACGGTCGCGCTCCGCGGCCGCGTCGCGCCGCCGCAGGAACCACAGCAGCTGCTGCTTGAGCTGCAGCTCCGCCTGCAGCTCCTGGTAGCGTGTGGCGACCTTCGCCTGCGCGTCGAGCTTCTCGATCTGCGAGCCAAGCTCCAGCCGGATGTCCATGACGCGCGACAGGTTGGCGCGCGTGTCCTCGAGGCGGTGCTCGGTCTCCTTGCGGCGTTCCTTGTAGCGCGACACGCCCGCCGCCTCTTCCAGGAACACGCGCAGCTCGTCGGGCTTCGCCTCGATGACGCGCGAGATCATGCCCTGTTCGATGATGGCGTAGGCGCGCGGCCCGAGGCCGGTGCCGAGGAACATGTCGGTGACGTCGCGCCGGCGCACGTGCTGATTGTTGATGTAGTACGAGGACTCGCCGTCGCGCTGCAGGACGCGCTTTACCGACAGCTCGGCGTACTGGCTCCACTGGCCGGCGGCGCGGCCGAGCGAATTGTCGAACATCAGCTCGACGCTGGCGCGCGCCAGCGGCTTGCGATCGCCGGAACCGTTGAAGATCACGTCCTGCATGGAGTCGCCGCGCAGCGCCGAGGCGCGCGTCTCCCCGAGCACCCAGCGCACGGCGTCGATGACGTTCGACTTGCCGCAGCCGTTTGGCCCGACGATGCCGACCAGCTGCCCCGGGAAGTGGATCGAGGTCGGGTCGACGAAGGACTTGAAGCCTGAGAGTCGGATCTGGTTGAGTCGCACGCAGCGTGTTCTCGTTTCGAAAATGATACCATCTGCGCGCTCGCAATTCGCCGCGCCACGCCGTAAATTCCAATGCCTTCGCGCCCCAGCAAGCGCCTGCAGACGTTTCGCAATCCCGCGCCCGCGCGCGATTACCGCATTCACATGTCGCTGCCGGAGTTCACCTGCCTGTGCCCGCTCACCGGACAGCCCGATTTCGCGACGCTGGAGCTGGAGTACGTGCCCGATCGCCTGTGCGTCGAGCTGAAATCGCTCAAGCTCTACGCGTGGTCGTACCGCAACGAGGGCGCGTTCCACGAAGCGGTCACCAACCGCATCGCCGACGACCTGGTGCGCGCCCTGCGCCCGCGCTACCTGCGGCTCACGGCGCGCTTCAACGTGCGCGGCGGCATCGCCACCAGCGTCGTGGCGGAGCATCGCAAGCGCGGCTGGAAAGCCGGCGCTTGAATCCACGCCTCGGCCTGCTGCAGCCCTATCCGTTCGAGAAGCTGCGCGCGCTGCTCGCCGGCGTCACGCCCAATCCGGCGCTGCGGCCGATCAGCCTGCAGATCGGCGAGCCCAAGCATGCGACGCCGGAGCTGGTGCGCTCGGCGCTCGCTGGTGCGCTCGATGGCTTGTCCGCCTACCCCGCCACCGCCGGCACGCCGGCGCTGCGCGAAGCGATCGCCGCGTGGCTCGCGCGCCGCTACGCCCTGCCGGCAATCGACGCCGGCACGCAGGTTCTGCCGGTCAACGGCTCGCGCGAGGCGCTGTTCGCGTTTGCGCAGACCGTCCTCGATTCCACGGGCGGCGCAGCCCGCGTCGCCTGTCCAAACCCCTTCTACCAGATCTACGAGGGCGCCGCGCTGCTTGCCGGGGCGCAGCCCGTGTACCTGAACGACGGCATGAGCTTCGAGGAGTTGGACTGGCGCGGAGTACAGCTGGCCTATGTCTGCTCGCCCGGCAACCCGACCGGCCGCGTGCTCGATCTCGCCGCCTGGGCGCGCCTGTTCGAGCTCGCGGACCAGCACGGCTTCGTCATCGCGTCCGACGAGTGCTATTCGGAGCTCTACTACGACGAGCTGAAGCCGCCGCTCGGCGCCCTGCAGGCCGCGCAGCAGCTCGGCCGCGGCGATTTTCGGCGCGTGGTAGCGTTCTCCAGCCTGTCCAAGCGCTCCAACGCGCCCGGCATGCGCTCGGGCTTTGTCGCCGGGGACGCGGCGATCCTGCAGCGCTTCCTGCTCTACCGCACGTACCACGGCTCGGCGATGAGCCTGCCCGTGCAGCAGGCCTCGATCGCCGCTTGGCGCGATGAGGAGCATGTGCGCGCCAACCGGCGGCTGTATGCGGAAAAATACCGCGCCGTGCTGCCGCTCGTGGCCGCGCCGCTCGCCACCGAGATGCCCGAGGGCGGCTTCTACCTCTGGGTGAAAACGCCGATCGACGACACGACTTTCGCGCGGGAATTGCAGCGCCAATATAATGTGCTGGTGCTACCCGGAAGCTTCATCGCGCGCGACGCGCACGGCGCGAACCCCGGACGCAGCCACGTGCGCATCGCCCTGGTCGCTTCGCTCGCCGAATGCGTGGAGGCGGCGCAAAGGATCGGCCAGTTCGTGCGCAGTCTCTGACGAGGAGCCATGGAACAAGCGCAGCGCATCATCGATCAGGCCTGGGAAGACCGGGCGAGCCTCTCCCCGGCAAAGGCGCCGCAGGGCCTGCGCAACGCGATTGAGTTCGCGCTTGCGGGTCTGGATGCCGGCACGCTGCGCGTCGCCGAAAAGCGCGGCGGTGCCTGGGTGACCCATCAATGGCTGAAGAAAGCCGTGCTGCTGTCCTTTCGCATCGAGGACAACCGCGTCATGCCGGGGGGCTCGACCCAGTACTACGACAAGGTGCCGAGCAAGTTTGCCGCCTATGACGGCGCGGCGTTCGCCCGCGGCGGCTTTCGCGTGGTGCCCCCGGCGATGGCGCGGCGCGGCTGCTTTGTGGCGAAGAACGTCGTGCTCATGCCCTCCTACGTCAACGTCGGCGCGTACGTCGACGAGGGCACCATGGTGGATACCTGGGCCACCGTCGGCTCCTGCGCGCAGATCGGCAAGAGCGTGCACCTGTCGGGCGGGGTCGGCATCGGCGGCGTGCTCGAGCCGGTGCAGGCGAACCCGGTGATCATCGAGGACAACTGCTTCATCGGCGCGCGCTCGGAGGTGGTGGAAGGCGTGATCGTCGAGGAGAACAGCGTTCTGTCGATGGGCGTTTTCATCGGCCAGAGCACCAAGATTTTCAACCGCGAGACGGGCGAGGTGAGCTACGGACGGGTGCCCGCCGGCTCGGTGGTGGTCGCCGGGACCCTGCCCTCGGCGGACCGCAGCTGCGCGCTCTATTGCGCGGTGATCGTCAAGCGGGTGGACGCAAAGACACGGGCGAAAACCAGCCTGAACGATTTGCTCAGAGGGGATTAAACTAGCAGGGGTAGCACACCTTGGAGGTATGCGATGTCGGCGATGAAACGCCTGTTCCAGCTGATGGCCGATAAGAAGGCTTCGGACATCTTCCTGTCCATCGGTGCGCCGATCAACATCAAGATCAACGGCCTGGCCATGCCCGTCAACCAGACCATCCTCACCGCCGGCGCCGTGCAGACGCTGCTCTACGAGGTGCTGAACGAGCACCAGGTGCGTGAATTCGAGGAGGAGCTCGAACTCAACACGGCCTACACCATGGAAGGCGTTGGAACTTTCCGCATCAGCGCTTTCCGCCAGAAGGGCACCCCCGCGGTGGTGGTGCGCTTTATCCCCGGCAGCGTGCCACCGCTCGACAGCCTCGGCCTGCCGCCGATCCTGAAGGAAATCGTCGTAGAAAAGCGCGGCCTGATCCTCATGGTGGGCGCCACCGGTTCGGGCAAGTCGACCTCGCTTGCCGCCATGATCGACCACCGCAATGGCGAGCGCTCGGGCCACATCCTCACGCTCGAGGACCCGGTCGAGTTCATCTTCAAGAACCGCAAGTCCGTGGTCAACCAGCGCGAGGTCGGCACCGACACGAAAGCCTTTCCGATCGCCCTGCGCAACGCCCTGCGCCAGGCGCCGGACGTCATCCTGATCGGCGAGATCCGCGACCGCGACACCATGTCGATGGCGCTGCAATACGCGCAGTCCGGCCACTTGTGCATGGCGACGCTGCATGCGAACAACAGCTATCACGCCATGAACCGAATCATCAGCTTCTATCCGCTCGAGAACCGACCCACGCTGCTGCTCGACCTCTCGGCATCGCTCAAGGCCATCGTCTCCCAGCGCCTGGTGCGCACCAAGGCCGGCCTGCGCAAGCCGGCGTGCGAAGTGCTGCTCAACACGCGCCACATTTCGGAATTGATCGAGAAGGGCGAAGTCAACGAGATCAAGGAAGCGATGGAAAAGAGCATGGCCCCGGGCTCGCAGACCTTCGAGCAGTCGCTGTTCAGGCTGTTCGTGGAGGGCCACATCACCCAGGACGAGGCAATGCTGAACGCCGATTCGTCGACCAACATGCTGTGGCTCATCAACCAGGCCACGGCGGGGCAGATCACTTCGGGCCAGGTGTCTATCCCGGTGAAGGGGGCGATCGGGCCGCAGCCAGGCGACGGCAAAGAGGAGCTGCTGAAGGGCGGCGCCTCGTTCGACGGCATCAAGCTCGATACGACCACCTGAGTTGACGCCGGCACTCGAACTCGCTCGGGAGCTGATCGCCCGCAGGTCCGTGACTCCCGAGGACGGCGGTTGCCAGGCTTTGCTCGCGGCGCGCCTTGCCGCGGCGGGATTCCGCAGCGAGCAGGCGAGCGTCAACAGCGTCACCAACCTCTGGGCGCGCCGGGGCGCGGCGCGGCCGCTGGTGTGTTTTGCGGGCCACACCGACGTGGTGCCCCCGGGCCCGCTGGACCAGTGGCAATCCGACCCCTTCGTGCCCACGGTGCGCGACGGCAGGCTCTACGGGCGCGGCGCCGCCGACATGAAGTCTTCCATCGCCAGCTTCGTCGTCGCCGTCGAGCAGTTCGTCGCCGAGCGCCCGCGCCACTCGGGCTCCATCGCGCTCCTGCTCACCTCCGACGAGGAAGGCCCGGCGCTCGACGGTACGGTACGCGTCGTCGAGCGGCTCAAGGCGCGCGGCGAGACGATCGACTACTGCATCGTCGGCGAACCGTCTTCATCCACGGATCTGGGGGACACCGTGCGCATCGGCCGGCGCGGCTCGCTCACTGCGCGGCTCCTCGTGCGAGGCCTTGAGGGGCATGTCGCCTATCCCGATCAGGTGAAGAATCCAATCCACCAGCTGGCACCGGCCCTCGCCGAGCTGGTGGCCAGCGAATGGGATCGCGGAAACGACTCGTTCCCGCCCACGAGCTTTCAGGTGTCGAATTTCAACGCCGGCACCGGCGTGGAGAACGTGGTTCCGGGGCAGGCGCGGTTGATATGCAATTTCCGCTTCTCCACGGTGAGCACGGATGCGCAGCTGCGCACGCGCTTCGAGGAAGTGCTGCGCAGGCATCGCCTGGACTACAGCATCGAATGGACGCTGGGCGGCAAGCCCTTTCTGAGCGGCCGCGGTCGCCTGATCGATGCCGTGCAGCGCGCGGTGCAGGCGCAGACCGGTCGCACGCCACAGCTGTCTACCAGCGGCGGCACTTCGGACGGTCGCTTCATCGTGGACATTTGTCCGGAGGTCGTCGAGGTCGGCCCAGTCAATGCGAGCATTCACAAGCTGAACGAGCACATCGAGCTCGGCGCATTGGAGCGGTTGCCCCGCATCTATCTCGACACGCTGCGCGCGCTGCTGCCTTGACGCTGCACGAGCTGGTCCGCGCCGCCGCGCGGCGCCTGCGCAAGGCGCCCCTGCACTACGGGCACGGGACATCGAACGCGCGCGACGACGCCGCGTTCCTCGTGCTGCGCGGTCTCGGGCTGCCGTTCGATGCGCGCGCCGACCTTCCCGTCTCGCAGCGCGCGCAGGCCCGCGTCGCACGCCTGCTGGAGCGGCGCATCCGCGAGCGCATGCCGGCCGCCTACCTGCTGGGCGAAGCGTGGCTCGCCGGCGAGCCCTTCTACGTCGACCGGCGCGTCATCGTGCCACGATCGCACATTGCGGAACTGCTGCAGGAGAGGCTGCGGCCGTGGCTGCGCCGCCCGGTCAGGCGCGCGCTGGACCTGTGCACGGGCGCGGGTTGCCTCGCGGTGCTGGCCGCCAAGGCGTTTCCGCGCGCGCGCGTCGATGCCGCGGATCTTTCCGCGGGCGCGCTGGCCGTCGCCGCGCGCAATGTCGCGCGGCATCGGCTGCGCAGCCGCGTGCGGCTGGTTCGTTCGGACCTGCTGGCGGCGCTCGGCGCGAGACGCTATGACTTGATCGTCAGTAACCCGCCTT
>JAOTWE010000006.1 GCA_029863065.1 Betaproteobacteria bacterium | reverse complement strand
CGACGACCTCGTCGTCCTCGACCTGCTCGAAATGGCGGTAGAACTGCCCCACCGCCATGAACTCCTCGGGCGCTTCAAGGCACACGAGCTCGTCGGCGTAGGGCCGGATGTGCTCGAGGCTGTCGGGCGGCGCGACCGGCACGGCGCACACCAGCTGCGCGGGTTTTTTTGCGCGCACCGCGTGCAGCGCAGCGATCATGCTTGCGCCGGTGGCAATGCCGTCGTCCACCACGATGGCGACGCGGCCCGCGGGATCCGCCGGCGCGCGCGCCGGCGTGTACTGCGCGCGACGGCGGCGCAGGAGCGCGAGCTGCTCGGCCTGCTCGCGCGCCAGATACGCCTCGGTGGCGCCGGCCTGCGCGGCGTGATCGGCGACGTAGGCCCAGCCGGTCTCGTCGATCGCGCCGACGGCGAATTCGGGACTGCCGGGCGCGCGCAGCTTCTTCACCAGCACCACGTCGAGCTCGCCCTCGAGCAGCCGCGCGATCTCGGCGCCCATCGCCACCGCACCGCGCGGAATGGCAAGCACCAGGGGATTGCGTCCCTTGTAGGCGGCGAGCGCCTCGGCGAGGCGACGGCCGGCCTCGAGGCGGGAGTCGAAAAGGCGCGGCACGAAAACATTCTCGCCCGCCAAGCTTCCGCCTCCTTGATCTAGCGCAAGCCGGCGCGCAGCGCGGCGGCGAAGAGCGGCGCCACCGTCACCACCTCGACCCCCGGCTCCGCCACGGGGCGCACGCTGTCGGTCGTCAGAACGCGGCGCACGCCGGCCGCGCGCAGGCGCTCCAGTGCTCCGGGCGCCATCACGGCGTGCACGAAGAAGGCGTGCATCTCGGTCGCGCCCGCGGCGGCGAGCGCCTGCGCCGCGCCTGCGAGCGTGCGCCCGGTGCTCGCCATGTCGTCGACCAGCAGGCAGGTGGCGCCGCGCACTTCGCCCAGCACCTGCAGCGGCACGGCGACGTCCGTGCCGGTGCGCTGCTTCGCCACTGCCGCGAGCGGCGCGCCGAGAGCGATGGCGTAGCGCTGTGCGCGCTTCATGCCGCCCGCGTCGGGCGAGACCACGGTATAGCCGCGCCCGCGCAGGAGCGGCAGCACGGCGTCGTCGGCGCGCAGCTGTGTGACCGGCATGGGAAAGGCGCTCTCCAGCGCGCTCGAGTGCAGCTCCAGCGTCACCATGCGCTCGATGCCCGCGGCGGCGAGCAGGCGCGCGGCGAATTGCGCCGAACGCGGCTCGCCCGGTGCGCCGCGCACATCCTGGCGCGCGAAGCCGAAGTAGGGCACGAGCGCCGTGACGCTCGCGGCGCCCGCGGCGCGCGCGGCGTCGGCGAGCAGCGCGAGCGTCATGAGGCGCTCGCCGACCGGGGCTGGGGTCGGCTGCACGATGCCGAGATGCATGCCGCGCACCTCGGCATCGATTCTCACGCGCGTTTCGCCGTCGGCGAAGGCGCCAATCTGCGCCGGCAGCAGCGCGAGGCCCGACTCGCGCGCGATGTCCTTCGCGAGCGCGGGGTGCGCGTCGCCGGCGATGAGTGCGGTGAGCGTCATTGCAGGAGCAAGCGGTTGTTCTGCGCGCGCTCGATGTCCAATCCGCTCACCCGCCGCAACGTGGCGGCGAGCCACTCGGCGTCGCCTTCGCCAGCGCGCTCGAGGCGGAAGCGCCGCACACGCATCGGCCGCATCGAGAGCTCGCGCAGCGCGCCGCCCGCCTCGTCGAGCGTGGCCAGGTACATGAGCACGAGATCCGGGTGGAAGGACTCGTGGCCCTCGATCCCCTCGTAGTCGTTGAGGAAGTCGCCGCAGGCGTAGAGGATGAGGTGCTCGTGGTGCAGCTCGAGCGCGCCGGGATGATGTGCGGAATGGCCGTGCACCAGGTCCGCCGCCCCCGCGTCCACGAGGCGGTGCGCGAAGGCGCGCCGCTCGCGCTCGACCTCGTAGCCCCAGTTCGGTCCCCAGTGCATCGATACCACCGCGATGTCGCCGGCGCGCTTCATGTCGGATACGTGGCGGGCGACGGCATCGGCGCTCGCCTCGGACAGATCAGGCAGGAAGCTCACCCCGGACCGGCGCTCTCCAGCCGCCCAGGCCGCGGGTACGCCCGAGCTTTCCAGGCCGTAGGCGTAGACGAGCACGCGTCCGCGGGCCCGCGTCTCCAGGATCGCCGGCGCAGCCGCTTCCGCCGCGTTGCGTCCCGCGCCCGCGGTGCGCATGCCGGCGCCATGCAGCGTGTCGAGCGTCTCTTCCAGGCCGCGCGCGCCCCAGTCGAGCACGTGGTTGTTGGCAAGCACGCAGCAGTCGATGCGCGCGGCCAGCAGGCAGGCGACGTTCGCCGGGTTCATGCGGTAATTGATGCCCTTCGGCGTGCGCTCTGGACTCGTTGTCACGGCAGTCTCGAGATTCACGATGCGCACATCGGGCCGCTCCGCCTCGAGCGCCTCGAGCGCGTCGCCCCAGACGTACTCCGGCGCGGCGGCGCGCGGGATCGGGCCGTGCGCGCACTCGGCGAGCGCCACGTAATCGCGCGCGTCCTTCACCCAAGGCTCGTCGATCGCCGAATCGCAGGGGACGGCGAGCACCTGGTCGATGCCACGGCCGGTCATGACGTCGCCGCAGAGGAACAGCTTCACTGGGGGTTGTGGCGCGTGGCCCATGCCTTCGCCTGCGCGATGCCGATGCGGATCGCCTGGCCTTCGGGGCGCCCTGATTCCAGCAGGGCATTGGCGATCTCGATCGCCTTCGCGCGCACGCGCAACGGCAGACGCTTCATCGAGGCCGGGTAATAGGCCTGGTTCCAGGGCATACGGTCCATTAGACCGCCGCCATCTCTTCGCCCCTTGACCTCAGTCAAGCGCGCGGGCCGCGTGCATGGCGCAATGGCGCCATGGAATACGCCTTCACGTCGCGCGCCTTCCGCGCGCGCGCGCTGCTGCTCGGTACGCGCCTCGACCTGCGCAACTGGCCCGAGGCCGAGACCCTGGCCCGGGCGCCGCTCACGACGAAGCTCGGCGGCGGCGGCCTCGCGGTGCTGTTCCGCTACGGCGTGGCGGTGCTTTTCGCTGCCTCGCCCGAGGACGAGCGCGACCTTCGCGCGCGGCTCGCCCTGCCCGACGAGCAGCGCGCACGCAGCCCCGAAGTGGAAGAGCTCGAGGTGCGCGTCGACGCCTCGCGGCCCGAGGGCTTGCAGGAAGGGGCGCTTGTCCTGCAATCGGCGAGCCTCGAGCGGTTGCAGCTGGTCGCCGAGGCGCTGTCCAAGAGCGTGGTGCTCGCCCACTACGAGGCGCGGCTCGCGGCCGACTTCGACCGCATCGAGCCGCTCGCCCTGACGCTCGAGCGCGAAGGTCGCATCGGCGGGCGCACGCGCGAGCACCTGAAGCGGATCGGCGCACTGCTGCTCATCGAGAGCCGCATGGTCGGGCGCGCCGAGGTCGGCGACAAGCCCGAGCTGCTCTGGGACCACCCGCGGCTGGAGGGGCTCAACGCGCTGCTGGAAGACGAATTCGAGATCCGCGAGCGCCTCGCCGCGCTCGACCGCAAGCTGGAGCTCATCGCGCGCACCGAGCGCACGCTGGTCGACCTGATGGGCGCGCGCCACGCGCTGCGCGTCGAGTGGTACATCGTGGCGCTGATCGCGTTCGAGATCGCGCTCACGCTCTACGACATGTGGGGCGGGTGGGTGCCCTAGCGCTTGAGCTCGATCAGGATACCCGCGACCTCGATCGCCACTGCGAGTGCGAGCAGCGCAAGCCCGGCGCGCGTGTCCGGAGTGAGCAGCATGAGTGCCACGCCGAAGGCGCCGAGCGCCCCTGCCGCCACGCGTCGCGTGAGCGGTTGGATGGCCATGCGGCAGGCTGGCACGGCCGGCGGGCGCCGGTTTGATCTCGGTCAAACCCGCGCCGCGCCGGCACTCGGCAGCCAGACGCTGAAGACGGTCGCGAATTCGCGCGTACCGGTGCTCGTTTGCAGGTAACATTGGGGCGCGATGAGCAAGGCGATCCCCGAGACCCCGCCCGAATACGACCGCACGCGCATCGTCGAGCGTCCCGACGGCGTCTACTGGCAGTCGAAAGACGGCGGCCGCGAGTACGGGCCCTTCGCCACGCTGCTCGAGGCGGTGCAGGACATGGAGGCCGGCGAATCCACATCGGAGCCGGGCGAGACGCTGGAAGAGGCCGAGAAGGAGATCGGCATCTCGGACTACATCGACCCCGACACCGGCGTGCCCGCCGAGGATGGCGTTCCCCGCATAGAGGACCACTGACCGGCCAAGTAGGGCCATGCCGGTCCACAACGCCGACATCGCGGCCGCGTTCGAGGAGATCGCGGAGCTGCTCGAGCTCGGCGACGAAAACCCGTTCCGCGTGCGCGCCTACCGGAACGCGGCGCGCGTCGTTGCGGGACTCTCCCTCGACCTCCCGGCTGCGCTCGCCGCAGGGCAGGATCTGCCGAAGCTTCCCGGCATCGGCGCGGACCTCGACGGCAAGATCCACGAGATTGCGGCGACCGGCCGCTGCGCGCTGCTCGAGCGGCTGCGCAAGAAGTATCCCGCCGGCATCACGGAGCTGCTGCGGCTTCCGGGCCTCGGCCCCAAGCGCCTGCGCGCGCTTTACGAGCGGCGCATCTCCTCGCTCGACGCACTCGAGCGCGCGGCGCGCGCGGGAAAGCTCGCGGATATCCCCGGCTTCGGCGAGAAGACCGCCCAGCGGCTCCTGGAAGCGGCGCGCGCGCACGCGCAGAAGAAGCAGCGCTTCAAGCTCGCGGTGGCCGCGCAGTACGCCGAGCCCTTCGCGAGGCATCTCGGCGCGGTGGTCGCCGGGAGCTACCGGCGCATGAAGGAGACCGTCGGCGACCTGGACTTCCTGGTCGTTTCCGACAAGCCCGCGCAGATCGTCAAGCGCTTTGCGGGCTACGGCGAGGTGAAGCACGTAACCGCGCAGGGCACCACGCGCGCGAGCGCGATTCTCGCGAGCGGCGTGCAGTGTGACCTGCGCGTAGTGCCCAAGGCGTCCTTCGGCGCGGCGCTGCACTACTTCACGGGATCCAAAGCGCACAACATCGCGGTGCGCAAGCTCGGCATCGCGCGCGGGCTCAAGATCAACGAGTACGGCGTATGGAAGGGAAAGCGCCGCGTCGCGGGCGAGACGGAGGCGTCGGTCTATGCCGCGGTGGGGCTGCCCTACATCGAGCCCGAGCTGCGCGAGGCAGCGGGCGAGCTGGAGGCGGCGCGCCGCGGCGAGCTGCCGCGGCTCGTCGAGCTCGCGGATCTCAGGGGCGACCTGCACGCGCACACGCGCGCCACCGACGGCCGCAATACGCTTCGCGAGATGGCGCTGGCGGCAAATGCGCACGGCCTGCAGTACCTCGCCATCACTGAGCACTCGCGGCGGCTGACGATGGCGCACGGCCTCGATCCGCAGCGCCTTTCGAAGCAGATCGCGGAGATCGACGCGCTGAACAAGACGCTCTCGGGCATCACGCTGCTCAAGGGGATCGAGGTGGACATCCTCGAGGACGGCAGCCTCGATCTGCCGGACTCGATCCTCGAGAAGCTCGACCTCGTGGTGGGCGCGGTGCACGGCAAGTTCGATCTGCCGCGCGCGCGGCAGACCGAGCGCATCCTGAAAGCGATGGCAAACCCGCTGTTCTCCATCCTCGCGCATCCCAGCGGGCGCTTGATCGAGGAGCGCGCGCCTTACGACGTCGACATGCTCGCGATCGTGAGGCAGGCACAGCGGCTCGGCGTAGCGCTGGAGCTGAACGCGCACCCGGACCGCCTCGACCTGACTGATGCGCACTGCCGCATGGCGAAGGCGGAGGGCGTTTTGGTCGCCGTGAGCTCGGACGCGCACGGCGTGGACGGCTTCGACGTGCTGCGCTTCGGGATCGGGCAGGCGCGGCGCGGGTGGCTGGAGAGAAAGGACGTCCTCAATACGCGGCCGCTCGCGGAGCTCAGGCGCTGGCTGGCGCGCGCAGCGCATGCTGATTGATATCCTATTCGTTTGTTGCACGCCTGTGTACCCGTCGGCTCAAATAAGGCGCATGATTCGCGAAGGCGTAGCTTGAGGCGCAGCGACCCTGCGCGGCATTGCCGGGCAAATCGTGACACAGTTGAAGACGGTATCGCTCGTTCTCGGCATCGGCGGCGCCCGCGGCATGGCGCACATCGGCGTAATCCAGTGGCTCAACGAGAACGGCTATGACATTCGCTCGATCACGGGCGCTTCGATAGGCGCGCTCATCGGAGGAATCTACGCCGCAGGCAAGCTCGACACTTATACGGAGTGGGTGCTGGCGCTGGAGCGCCTGCACGTGGTGCGGCTGCTCGATCCGGCGTTCGGGCGCAAAGGTCTTTTCAAGGGCGATCGCATTATCGGTGTGCTGCGCGAGCTGATTGGCGATTTCGACATCGAGGATCTGCCCGTGTCGTTCGCTGCAGTGGCAACCGACCTCGAGTCCGGCGAGGAGGTGTGGCTGCACGAGGGTAAGCTGTTCGATGCGATCCGTGCGTCGATCGCAACCCCTTTCATCTTTACGCCCTTCGGCCGCAACGGCCGCACGCTGGTTGACGGCGGCTTGGTGAATCCGGTCCCGATCGGACCCACGCACAACGACACAACCGGTCTCACCGTTGCCGTCAATCTGAGAGGCGCCACCGAGTCGAGGCCACCCCCGCCCCCGCGAGCGCCGATCCCCAATGGCAACTGCTATCGGCAGCGCATCCATGCCTTTATCGACAGCCTGCACCAGTCAGGCATGCCGGCCGCGCCTGCGCACGGCATCCTCGATATTGCGTCTGCATCCATGGAAGCGATGCAGGACACCATCATGCGTTTGCGGCTCGCTGCCTACTCGACCGACGTAATGATCGAGATCCCGCGCAATGCCTGCGGCCTTTTCGAGTACTGGCGTGCGGAGGAATTGATCGCGCTCGGCCGCGAACGCGCCGCGCGCGCATTTTCGGCAGCCGGGCACTGACACGTCCATTCGCGAACGTCGCCTTCTGGCCGTAAGCGGACTCTCGCCGGTCCATGCGGTTTCAAGACTGCACGAGCGAGAAACCGCACATCACTCCGGCAGAATCACCACCGGCTTCCCCGCCGCCAGCCACTCCTTGACCGCGGCCAGCGTCAGCTCCGGCCGCTTCACCAGCCGCCGCTCCGCTCGAATGTTCCCGCCCGGCGGAATCAGCAGCGCCGGCGCATGACCCTCCGCTAGCACCGCCTCGACGGCGCTCGCGGGCGTCGATCGCTCCACGCGGAACGACCAGTCGGTCGCGGCGGGATTTAGAATTGCCGCCAGGGCGTCCTCGAGCAGCCGCGCTTGCGCGCGCATTTGCCGCTCCAGCCCCGCCACGTCCATCGCGCGCAGCGTGGCCGACGCGAGCCCGACCTCCCGCGCGAAGGGCAGGGACGCGAAGCGCAGCAGCTCCACATCTTCGATGAACAGCCCGAGCAGCTCGGCATCCAGCTCTTGCGCCAGCCGCGCCACCGCCTCCGGACGCGCCACGCTCCCCGGCGCGAAGCACGCGACGACGCGCCGGATCCTCACTTCTTCTTGCCGGGCTGCCATGGTCTTTCGCCGCCCGCGGCGAAGGCGCGCGCCTTCGCCGCGAACTCCGCGAGCCGCGCCTCGACCCGCGCGTGGATTTCCTCGGCCGGCACGCCGGTGAGGAGTTCCACGCCTTCGTCCACGCTGCGCACCGCGTACACGGCGAACCTGCCTTCCTCGACCGCCTGCACGACATCCTCGCGCAGCATGAGGTGCATGACGTTCGCCTGCGGTATCAGCACGCCCTGCTCGCCCGTCAGGCCGCGCGCCCGGCACAGGTCGAAGAATCCCTCGATCTTCTCGTTCACGCTGCCGATCGCCTGCACGTCGCCGTGCTGGTTGACCGAGCCGGTGACGGCGAGCGACTGCTTGAGCGGCGCGCCGGCGAGCGCCGACAGGAGCGCGTAGAGCTCCGCGGACGAGGCGCTGTCGCCCTCGACGCCGCCGTAGCTCTGCTCGAAGACCAGGCTCGCCGACAGCGACAGCGGCTTCGTCGGCATGTAGCGCCCTGCCAGGTAGCCCGAGAGGATCAGCACGCCCTTGGAATGAATCGGGCCGCCGAGCTCGGACTCGCGCTCGATGTCGACGACGCCCGCCGAGCCGAGCCGTACGCGCGACGTGATGCGATGCGGCGAGCCGAAGGCGAAGTCACCGAGCTGCAGCACCGCCAGAGCGTTCACCTGCGCGACGCGGCTGCCGGCGGTGTCGATGAGCAGCGTGCCGCGCACGATCGTCTCCTTCAGGCGCTCGCGCAGCCGGTCGGCGCGCGCGACCTGGGCGTCGATCGCCTTGCGCACGTCCTCCACGCCGACCGTCTCGCGCCCGGCGACGCCCGTCCAGTAGTCGGCCTCGCGCAGCAGGTCGACCAGGCCCTGCATGCGCACCGAGAGCTTGTGCGCGTCGCCCGCGTCGCGCGCCTGATGCTCGATGACGCGCGCCGCCGCCGCGGCATCCAGCGGCCGCAGCTTCTCGCGCGCCACGCAGCCGGCGATGAGCCGCGCGAAGCGCGCGTCGTCGTCGTCGCCGCGCGGCATATCCTCCTCGAAGTCCACCGCCACCTTGAACAGCTCGGCGAACTCCGGGTCCCAGGCGTGCAGCAGGTAGTACAGATGGCGCTCGCCCACCAGCACGAGCTTCACGTCGAGGGGAATCGGCTCGGGCTCGAGCGACACGGTCGACAGGATGCCGAGCTCCTGGCCGAGCGTGCGCACGTCGATGGCGCGCGCGCGCAGGGCGCGCTTCAGCGCCTCCCAGGCATAGGGCTGGGTGAGCACCTTGAGGGCATCGAGCACCAGATAGCCGCCATTCGCGCGGTGCAGCGCGCCCGCGCGAATGAGGGTGAAGTCGGTGACCAGGGCGCCCATCTGCGCCACGTGCTCGATGCGGCCGATGAGCGCCGCATGGCTCGGATGGTCCTCGGTCACCACCGGTGCGCCGCTGGCGCCGGAATGCTCGATGAGCACGTTCACCGCGTAGCGGCGGAACGGCCCCTCGGAGCCCTCGGGACGCGGCAACGGGATGCCGAACAGCGTCGGCGCCTCGCCGTCCTTCGCCTGGCGGAACACCGCGGCGTTCGCCAGCGTGTCGGCCTTCACGCGCTCCAGGTATTCCTGCACGTGGGGCAGGGCCGCGTATGTCGCCTTCAGCTCGTCGATCAGGCTGTTCACCGCCGCGCGCGTCACGTCGCGATCCAGCCCGCGCATCCTGTCCAGCGCTTCGCGGCGCCATTTCGGCATCTGGTGCAGGAGGTCGCCGAGCTCCTTCTGCAGCTCGCCGATGCGCTTTTCGAAGCGCTGCTGCGCGGCGGCCTCCAGCTTGCCGAACTCCTCGGGCTCCATGACGCCGTCGCCCGCCTTGCTGAACGGGCCGAAGCCGAAGCCGCTCGGCGTGCGCACCAGCGCAATGCCGTCGCCGCGCGCGCGCGCGCCGAGGTCGTTCAGCGCGCGTTCCTGGCGCTCGGCGAGCTCGGTCTCGATTTCGCGGTGGCGGTTGCGGTACTCGTCGGTCTCGAAGGCGGCGGCGATCGCGGCGGCGAGCTCCTCTACGAGGCGCGCCATCGCGTCGCGGAAGGCGTTCGCGCGCCCGGCGGGCAACTTGAGCGCGCGCGGCCGGTGCGGGGCGTCGAAATTGAAGACGTAGCACCAGTCGGCGGGCGCCTCGCGCCGGCGCGCCTCTTCCTCGAGGCGCGCGCGCACCAGGCTATGACGGCCGTAGCCCTCGGGCCCCATGGCGAAGAGGTGATAGCCCTCGCGCCGCATGCCGATGCCGAAGGCGAGCGAGCTTTCCGCGCGCGCCTGGCCGGGCGCGCGCTCCAGGCCCTGCAGCGCGGCGGTCGTGGCAAATCCGAGCCGCTGCGGATCGCAGCGCCGTCGCAGCGCCGAGGCGGGCAGCGGGGAGTTCATCGTCACGCAGTGTGCCGCCGGCGCTCCCGCGGCCGTTGACCTGCGTCAAGCGCGCGGCGCGCTGCGGACGTAAGGTGCGTTCATGAACGCGCTCACCAGCCCTCTGCTCACCGACCTGTACCAGCTCACCATGCTGCAGGCGTACTACGAGCAGGACATGACCGAAACCGCGGTGTTCGAGTTGTTCGTGAGAAAGCTCCCGCCCGGGCGCGAATTCCTCGTTGCCGCGGGGCTCGAGCAGGCGCTGGCGTATCTCGAAGGCCTGCGCTTCGCACCCGAGGACCTGCAATGGATCGAGCGCTCGGGGCACTTCCGCGCGGACTTCGCCACGCGCCTCGAGCAGTTGCGCTTCACGGGCGACGTGCATGCCATGCCCGAGGGGACGCTGTTCTTCCCCGACGAGCCGATCCTGCGCGTCGCCGCGCCCATGCCCGAAGCGCAGCTCGTCGAGACGCGCCTGCTCAACCTCGTGCACTTCCAGACGGTGATCGCCTCCAAGGCGGCGCACGTGCGGCGCGCCGCGCCGGGCAAGGGGCTGATCGACTTCGGGCTGCGTCGCGCGCACGGCGCGGAAGCCGGCCTGCTCGCGGCGCGCGCCGCATACCTCGCCGGCTTCGACGGCAGCGCCACCGCGCTCGCCGCGCCGCGCTTCGGCATCCCCGTGTTCGGCACCATGGCGCACTCGTTCGTCCAGGCGCACGAGAGCGAGGCGGGGGCGTTCGCGCATTTCGCGGCGGCATTTCCAAACAACGCGGTGCTGCTCGTCGACACCTACGACACGCTGCAGGGCGCGCGCCGCGCCGCGGCCACGCCGGGCAAGCTGAAGGGCGTGCGCCTCGATAGCGGCGACCTGGACGCGCTTTCACGCCAGGTGCGCAGGATCCTCGACGACGCCGGGCATCGCGACGCGATCATCTTCGCGAGCGGCAACCTGGACGAGGCGCGCATCGCTGCGCTCGTCGCCGCGGGCGCGCCGATCGACAGCTTCGGCGTCGGCACGAGCCTCACCACCTCGGCGGATGCCCCCTACCTCGACGCGGTGTACAAGCTGCAGGAATACGCGGGCCGCGCGCGCCGCAAACGCTCCACCGGCAAGGCGACCTGGCCGGGGCGCAAGCAGGTGTGGCGAAAGCTCGATGCCGCGGGCCATTACGAGCGCGACGTCGTCACGGTGGAAGGCGACGCGCAGCCGGGCGCGGCGCTGCTCACACCGGTGATGCGCGGCGGCAGGCGGTTGGCGCAGCCGGCGCTCGCCGAAATGCGCGAGCACTGCCGCGCCGGGCTGGCACGCCTGCCGGCCCCTGTGGTCGAGATTGCGCCGGCGCTGCGGCGCCTGGCCGACGAGGTCGACCGCGGCACCGCCTAGAGCGTCGGCCGTTCACCCACGGCGTAGGTCTTCTCGTACTGTCCCTGGCAGGCGATGCAGCGCCGCGCCGCGAGCTGGGCGCGCATGCGCGCCACCGGAACGTCGGCACCGCAGTCCACGCACACGCCGTAGCTGCCGTCGGCGATGCGTGCGCGCGCGGCCTCGAGCTCGCGCACCTCGGTGAGGTCGCGCTTGACCTCGGCGTTGTCCAGGTCGGCCACCAGGTCGGCGAGCGCTTCGTCGCCGGTGTCGTGCACCGCGCCGGCCAACTCGGCGTAGGACTCGTTCCGCGCGCGCGCCACTTCGCGGCGGATCTCCGCGGCGAGCGCCGTGCGGCGCTCCTCGATGGCGCTGGCGAGCTCGATCGTTTCCCTGCGGTTCAGCGGCATCCCGCCTCCTTGCTGCATCCACACTAGGCCTGCTATGCGCGAAGCGTTTGACCAAGGTCAAGGGCATCGGTCGCCCGTGTCGTAGCGTAAACACATGAAGGCTCCGCGCAAGCACGTCCGCACGCACCGGCAGGAGCAGCTGCTCGAGCTGGTGGTGCACGATACCTACAAGTCGAAGAGAAAGCTCCCCGAGCCCGCGCGCTGCAAGGAGTGCGGCGCGCTGTGGCGGCGCGGGCGCTGGAGCTGGGCCGCGGCGCCCGCGGGCGCGCACGCCGGGCTGTGCCCAGCGTGCAAGCGCATCCGCGACCGCTTCCCGGCCGGCTACGTGGCGCTGCAGGGCGAATTCTTCGACGCGCACCGCGACGAAGTCCTCGGGCGCGTGCGCCGCTGCGAGGCGGCGGAGAAGCGCGGCCATCCGCTGGAGCGCATCATGGCGATCGGGGCCGACGGCCAGGGCGTCCTGGTGACGACGACCGGCGCGCACCTCGCGCGGCGCATCGGCGATGCGCTCAAGCACGCCTACAAGGGCGAGCTCGACTACCGCTACAGCAAGGCCGACAACCTGCTGCGCGTGCGCTGGAGCCGCTAGCGTGAAAGTACGCGACTTCTGCAGTCCCCAAATCGCGCTGGCCGAGCCGGGCGCCTCATTGCGCGAAGCTGCCCTCCTGATGCGCAACCAGCACGTCGGCGCGCTCGTCGTCGTGGAGAAGAAAGAGGGCGTGACGCGGCCGGTGGGCGTGCTCACCGATCGCGACATCGTGGTGGCCGTGATCGCGGTGCCGGGCGCGCGGCCCGAAGGCATCCGCGTCGCCGACGCCATGTCCACCCGGCTCGCGGTGGCGCGCGAGGACGACGGCTTGTTCGAGGTCGCGCAGATCATGTCGGAGCGCGCCGTGCGGCGCCTGCCCGTGGTGGCGGCGGACGGCGGCCTGAAGGGCATCGTCACGCTGGACGACGTGCTGCGCGTCGTCTCGGCCGAGCTCGGGCAGCTCGCGGAGGGCCTGCGCTGGGGCCGCATGCGCGAGCGCGAAAAGCGCGCGCCGCTGGGCGGCGCGTAGCGCTGTAGTGCCCCTGTTCGGCTCGGACGCCTACGCGCCGCGCGAGATCGCGGAGCGCGTGCGGGAGATGTGCCTGCTCAAGGCGCGCCTGCCGTTGCTGCAGATCGTCATGCTCGGTGTGCTCGCCGGCGCCTTCATCGGCCTGGGCTCGCTGTACTACGTGATCGTGGCGAGCGACCCGGCGCTGCCCCACGCGCTGCAGCGCGTGCTCGGCGGCGTGGTGTTCTCGCTCGGCCTGCTCCTCGTGGTGGTGGCGGGGGGCGGAGCTGTTCACCGGCAACAACCTGCTGGCGATGGCCTGGGCCGACGGCTGCCTGGGGACGCGCGATGTCCTGTACAACTGGGCGGTGGTGTGCGCGGCGAACTTCGCGGGCGCGGCCGGGCTCGCGGCGCTCGTGTTCTGGTCGGGCCACGCGGAGCAGTACGCGAAGACCTACCTCGCGATCGGCGCGGCGAAGTCGTCGCTGCCCCTCGGCGAGGCGTTCTTTCGCGGCGTGCTTTGCAACGTGCTCGTGTGCCTCGCGGTGTGGATGGTGCTCGCCGGGCGCAGCGTGACGGACAGGTTCGTCGCCGCTGGCTTCGAGCACTCGATCGCCAACATGTACTTTCTGCCGCTGGCGATGATGCTGCACGCGGCCGCGGGCGAGCCGGTGCAGTACGCGGGGCTGTGGAGGAATCTCGTGCCGGTGATCGCCGGCAATCTCGTCGGCGGCAGCGTGCTGGTGGCACTGGTGTACTACGTGATCTACCGCCGCGGGGCGCGCGACGCGGCGGGCCGGGAACCCTCGCGCCGGGACTAGCACGAGGTCCCGCTCGAGCATCCGGCAGCGTTTCGATCTCCCGCGGCCCGGGCGCGGGCGCGCTCGCGGGCGGCGCTCGCGCCCAGGTAGGCGCCCTGGGCGACCATGTTCGACAACTGCGCTTCGGAGATGAAGCGTCAGAAGCGGGTTGCCATTGTCTCAGCCCACTTTCCTCAGGAGCTGCAGGATGTCGAGCGGCAGCGGGAAGACGATGGTCGAGCTCTTGTCGCCGGCGATCTGCGTGAGGGTCTGCATATAGCGCAGCTGCATCGCCTCCGGCTTCTGCGCCAGGACGCCGGCCGCCTCGAGCAGCTTGTGCGAGGCTTCCAGCTCGCCGGCGGCGTGGATCACCTTGGCGCGACGCGCGCGCTCGGCCTCGGCCTGCTGCGCGATGGCGCGCACCATCGACTCGTCGAGGTCGACGTGCTTGATCTCGACGTTCGACACCTTGATGCCCCAGGCGTCGGTCTGAGCGTCGAGGATCTTCTGCACGTCGAGGTTGAGCCTCTCGCGCTCGGCGAGCATTTCGTCGAGCTCGTGCTTGCCGAGCACCGCCCGCAGGGTAGTCTGCGCGAGCTGACTGGTGGCCTCGACGAAGTTCGCCACCTCGATGATGGCCTTCTGCGGGTCGAGGACGCGGAAGTAGACCACCGCGTTGACCTTCACCGAGACATTGTCGCGCGAGATCACGTCCTGCGCCGGCACGTCCATGGTGACCACGCGCAGATCCACGCGCACCATCTGCATGATCCCGGGCACGACGATGATGAGGCCCGGCCCCTTGACCTTCCAGAAGCGCCCGAGGACGAACACCACGGCGCGCTGGTACTCGCGCAGGATGCGCAACGAAGCGATGACGAGCAGCAGCAGCAGGAACAAGGCGCCGCCGAGTCCCAGGTTGAAGTCAAACAGCATGGCCGGTCTCCTTCTCGGTTGTTTTGGGGACGACCTCGAGCTCGAGGTCCTTGATGCCCGTGACGCGCACCGCCTGGCCGGCATGCAGCGGCGTGCTGCTGCGCACCCGCCACCTCTCGCCGTGGATCCTCGCCCAGGCGCCGTCAGCGGCCGCCTCGAACACTTCGCCGGTGCTGCCGAGGAGCGCTTCGCGCCCACTCACCACGGGCCGCCGGCGCGACTTCAGGGCGAGCCGGGCGACGATGAGGATGAAGAACGCGCTCGAACACGCGAGCCCGAGGATCAGGGGCAGCGGAATGCCGAAGCCCGGCACGTCGGTGCGCATGAGGAGCAGTCCCCCGATGACGAACGCCGCGATGCCACCCGCGCCGAGTATGCCGAAGCCGGGAAGCAGCGCTTCTGCGACGATCAGCGCGATGCCGAGCAGGATAAGCGCCAGCCCGGCGTAGTTCACCGGAAGCAGCTGGAAGGCGAACAGGCCGATCAGCAGGCAGATCGCCCCGAGCACGCCCGGCACCCCGAAGCCGGGGCTCGTGAGCTCGAAATAGAGCCCGTAGACGCCGATGAGGAGCAGGATCAGCGCGATGCTCGGGTTGGTGATCACCTGCAGGAAGCGCGTGCGCCAGTCGGGCGCGATCTCGACGGTCCGCGTCCCGGCCAGATCCAGCCGGGCGAGCAGCTCGGGAACGTCGGCGGCCATCAGGTCGATGACGTTCTCGCGCAGCGCGTCTTCCGCCGGGAGGCTGACGGCCTCGCGCACCGCGCGCTCCGCCCAGTCCGCGTTGCGGCCGCGCAGCTGCGCCAGCCCGCGGATGTAGGCCGCGGCGTCGTTCACTGCCTTGCTCTCCATCGGGGAAGGTTTTTCGGCCTTCTCCCCGGGCGCGGGCAGCCCGATCGCCACCGGCGTCGCCGCACCGAGGTTGGTGCCGGGAGCCATCGCCGCGATGTGGCTCGCATAGAGAATGTAGGTGCCGGCGCTCGCCGCGCGCGCGCCCTGCGGCGCGACGAACGCCGCGACGCGCACCGGCGAGGCGAGGATCGCCTTGATGATCTGGCGCATCGAGGTATCGAGCCCGCCCGGGGTGTCCATGCGCAGCACGACGAGCGCGGCGCCCTCGCTCGCCGCGCGCGCGAGGCCGCGCTCGAAATAGTCGGCGCTCGCCGGACCGATGACGCCCTCGATGGTGAGCACCGCGACGTGGCGCGATGCTGCGGCCGGCTGCCCTGCCGCATGGGCGCCGAGCAGCATGGCGAACACGAGCACGACTACTCTCACGACGCCTCGGCGCTCAATCCGCCGGCTTCAATGCCCAGCATGAGCAGCATGCGAATATTGTGGCAAGCTCACGCGCCGCGAGGTTGACGCCGATCAAGCGCGTAAGCTGACGCGCAATGCATCCTTGCGCGGCTCGGCCGCCGCCGCGCTCGCCTGCTCCAGGCCGTCGCGGTGCCCGCTAGATCGCGAAGCGTCGCGTCTCGCCGGCCTTAAGCGTGTGGATTTCGTCGACCACGCCGAGCGCGATCGGCGCGGCATTGGAGGCGCGCGCGTGCACCGCGAGCGCGTCGTGCCGCACCTCCAGGTCGAGGGTGAGGCCGCGATAGCGCACCGCGAGGCGCAGGCAGTCCAGCTCCTTCGGCAGCCGCGGGTTGAGCCAGAGCACGTCGCTGCGCGTCTCGATGCCGGTATAGGTGCGCTGCACCAGGTCCACGCTGCCCGCCACGGCGCCGAGGTGGATGCCTTCCGCCGTGGTGCCGCCCTGGATGTCGCCGACGTCGCTCTCCAGCGCTTCCTGGAAGAAGCGCCAGGACCCGGCGCGGTCGGAGCGCGCGAGCACCCAAGAGTTGACGACGCGCGAAAGCGTGGAGCCATGAGTGGTGCGCGCGGCATAGTAGGCGACGTTGCGCGGGATGGTGTCGGCCGGAAACGCATAGCCGAGCCGCGCAAAGAGTTCCTCCAGCTCCTCGGCGGAAAAAAGGTAGAACAGCATCAGCACGTCGGCCTGCTTGGATACCTTGTAGCGGTTGATGTCGTCGCCCTCGGCCTCGAGGATGCGATCGAGCCGCTGCAGGTCGCGGTAGCGCTCGCGGTAGCCTGCCCAGTCGAGCTCGTCGAGCTTCTCGTAGCCTTCGAACTGGCTGATCAGGCCTTCGTCGTGGAACGCCACCCGCATGCGGCGGCTCGCCTCATTCCAGCGTGCGAGCTCCTCGTCACCGAGCGCGAGCGTCTCGCGCAGCTCGCGCCGGCGTTCTTCGGGCAGCGCCGCCAGCACGTCGAAGGCGCGCGCCAGCACCCAGGCGGCCATGACGCTGGTGTAGGCGTGGTTGTCCAGCCCCGGGCGGCCGGTCTCGGCGTCGGCGGTGTGGAACTCGTCCGGGCCGACGACGCCGAGGATCTCGTAACGTTTTTGCGTCTCGTTGAACGTGGCGAAACTGCCCCAGAAGCGCGCGATCTCGAGAAACATCTCGGCGCCGTAGTGCGACAGGAACTCGTGGTCGCGAGTGACCTGCCAGTACTGCCAGATGTTGTAGGCGATAGCGGCATTGACGTGACGCTGCAGGTAGGTGTGGTCCGGGGTCCAGCGCCCCGAGCGCGGGTTGAGGTGCAGCACCTGGCTCACCTCGCGCCCGCTCGAGCCGCTCTGCCACGGGTACATGGCGCCGCGATAGCCGGCGGTGCGCGCGTTCTCGCGTGCCTCGCCGAGTCGGCGATAGCGGTAAAGCAGCAGCGCGCGCGTGATCTCGGGCAGGCGCAGGTTCAGGAGCGGGAAGATGAACAGCTCGTCCCAGAAGACGTGACCGCGGTACGCTTCGCCGTGCAGGCCGCGCGCCGGCACGCCGGCGTCGAGCGCGATGGTGTTGGGCGAGGCCGTCTGCAGGAGGTGAAAGACATGCAGCCGCAGGATGAGTTGCGTGCGCTCGTCGCCGCATTCCAGGGCGATGTCGAAGCGCTCCCACAGGTGGCGCCAAGTGCGCGTGTGGCTCGCCGCCAGCGCGGCGAAATCCGGCGCGCGCGCCGCTGCCGCGCACGCCGCCTCGCCGCATTCCGCAATGGCGTGATCGCGCGAGGTGTACAGCGCCACCACCTTTTCGATGCGCAGCTGCTCGCCCTGCGCCATCTCGACATGGAAGCTCCGTGCGGCGCGGTCGGCCTCGCCGGTATATCGCGACCTGCCCTCCCGGGGCGCCTCGAGCCGGGTGCGCGCGGCAAGCGCGATTTCCAGCCGCGACTGCAGCGTGCGCACCTTCAGGTAGACCGTGTCGTCGCCCACGGCACGCGCCTCGAGAGGCTCGAGGTGCCGCCGTGCGAGATCGCGGTAGCGCGCCACGCCGGCGTTCTCCACGCGGCCGTCCAGCGCGCTGCGCACCTCGAGCGCCCCGCTCCAGTTCTCCGCGGTCAGAACCGTTTCCAGCGCGGCGAGGTGCGGCTCGCTCATGTGCACGAGCCGCCGCTGCTCGAGCCGCGTGCGCCGGGCCAAGGCGTCGCGGAACGTTACGGTGCGCATCAGCAGCCCGCTCGCAATGTCTAGCACTTGGCGGTATTCCAGGATCTCGACCGCCTTGAGGTCGAACCAGTTGGCGCCCTCGACGCGCAGCGCCAGCGCCAGCCAGTTTGGCAGGTTGACGAGGTCCTCGTTCTCCACGCGGCGCCCAGCGATTTCGGTCGCCTGCCGGTCGTAGCCGCCCGCGAGGTAGGTGCCCGGGTAGTGGGACTCGCCGGCCGCCGCCTCCGGCGCCGCGCCGCGGGTGGCGAAGTAGCCGTTGCCGAGCGTGCACAGTGCCTCGCGCAGGCGCTCTTCTGCGGGCTTGAACTCGCGGTAGTCGAGCGTCCAGCTCACGCCAGACCCGCCAGCAGCGTCCGCACCTCCCCGGGGTCGCGCAGCGCGTACTGCGCCGCGGTCGGCTGCGGCTTCTCCTGCACGGCGATGCCGAGGCCGCGCCCGGCGAGCGCGCGGAACGCGTCCTCGTCAGTGACGTCGTCGCCGACGTACACCGGCAGCGCGTCCTCGAGATTCAGCGTGTCGATCAGCCAGAGCACCGCGCGCCCCTTGTCCCAGTCGACGTCCGGCTGCAGTTCGAACACCTTCTTGCCGGCGGTCACGCGCAGCGCCGGATGGCGCGCCTGCGCGCGCTCGACGGCCTCGCGAACGGCGCGCACGTCGGACTCGCGCGCGCGCCGGTAGTGCACCGCGAGCGTGAAGCGCTTGCGCTCGAGCTGCACGCCCGGCAGCCCCCGGGTGTCGCGCGCGACCTGGTCGGCGGCAGCGGCGAGCTGTGGCGCGGCGGCGGCCGCGGCGCCGTGCACGCGGTTGCCGCGCGGGCCGGCGATCTCGAAGCCGTGGCAGCCCGCGTATTGGAGGCCCTCGATGCCGACGCGCGCGCGCACGTCGTCGAGGTCGCGCCCGCTGACCACGGCCACCGGGTGATGCTCGGCGAGCTTGCGCAGCGCCTCGCGGGTCGCCGCGTCGAGCACGGCGTCCTCGGGGCGCTCGACGATCGGCGTCAGCGTGCCGTCGTAGTCGAGGAAGAAGGCGAGCCGGCGGCCGCCGGCCGCGGCGCGGATCGCCTCCGGCGTCGCCCGGTTCACGCGGCGAGCTCCAGCTCGCCCAGATCGCGCACCACGCGCGTCGCGCCGTGCTCGCGCAGCGCCGCCGCCTGCCCGGCGCGGTCGACGCCGATCACCTCGGCGAAGCCGCCCGCACGCCCGGCCTCGACCCCGGCGAGCGCGTCCTCGACGACCGCGGCGCGCGCGGGCACGACGCCGAGCAGGCGCGCCGCGTGCAGGAACGTGTCCGGCGCCGGCTTGCCGGCGAGGCCGAGCCGCGCGGCGTCGTTGCCGTCCACGCGGGCGTCGAACAACTCGAGCGCACCGGCGGCACGCAGCACCTCGATGCAATTCCTGCTTGCCGACACTACCGCGGTGCGTACGCCGCGCCGGCGCAGATCCCTGATCAGCGCGAGCGAGGTTGCGAAGACTTCGACGCCGTCCTTGAGTCGCTCGTGAAACAGCGCGTCCTTGCGCGCCGCGAGGGTGCGTATCTCGTCCTCGGTCGCGGCGATGCCGCGCGCAGCGAGGAAGCTGCGCACGCCGTCCTCGCGCGGCTTGCCGTCGACATGGCGCAGATAGTCCGCCGCCGGGTCGAACGGCGCTTGGCCTGCGGGCGCCAGCAGCGGATCGAAGGTTTCCTTCCAGGCGCGCGCGTGCACGCGCGCGGTGCGGGTCACCACGCCGTCCAGGTCGAAGATCACCGCTGCGAGCCCGTCAAGATCGCCCCTCACCGTCGTGCATCCGGGATTTCGATCGTCGAGCCGTCGCGCAGGGCATCGGAGGGATAGACGATCACGCGCTCGCCCGGTTTCAGCCCGTCCTCGACCATCGCCTCGACGCCGTTCCTGCGCGGCACCTTGACGGCGCGCTTCGCGGCGGTGTCGTCCTGCACTACGAACACCGCCCAGCCGTCGCCCTCGGGGAACAGCGCCCCCACCGGCACCTTGACCGCGTCCTCGATGCGGTACGTGACGATATGCGCTTCGACGCGGAAGGCGTCGCCGATCGTCCACACCTGGTCGAGCGGCCCGGCGAAGTCGAGGATCACGTTGACGCGCTGCTCCTCGACGCCGAGCGCCGACACCTTGGTGAAGGCCGCGGGCTCCACCAGGCGCACCAGCGCGGGCAGCGGCGCCACGCCCTGGCCGAGCTCGACGCGTGCCGCCATGCCGGGGCGGATGGCGACGGCGTCCTGCGACAGCACGTCCACCACCGCCTCGAGGCTGCGCGCGTCGGCGACTTCGAGCAGCGGCGCGCCGAGCGCCACCGGGCTCTCGCTCTTCTGCACTACCTTCAGCACGGAGCCGTTCACCGGCGAGGTCACTTCCCATTTCGCCGTCGGGTCGCCGCTCTTGTAGCGCGTGAGCGCCGCGCGTGCCTGCGCCAGGTCGTGGCCGGCCGCGTCCTCGGCGAAGCGCGCCGCATCCACCGAGCGCTCCGCGGTGCGCAGTGCGAGCGCCGCCTGCTCGCGTGCGGTCGGGGACACGAAGCCGCCGGCGGCGAGCGTCGCCTGGCGCTCGAGGTCGGCGCGCGCCTGGTCGCGCTGCGCCAGCACCTTCAGCGTCTCGGCACGGGCGCGCGCCACCTGCGCCTGCGCGGCGCCGATGCGCTCCTGCAGCTCGCGCGCGGTGCGCGCATCGAGGAAGGCGGGCGCAGTCGGCGCGAGCAGCGCCACCACCTGATCCAGACGCACAGGATCGCCGGGCTCGAGCCGGATGCGCGCCACGCGCCCGGCGAGCGGCGCCGCGATCACGTAGCGCTCGCGCACGCGCGTCTTGCCGTCGTCGACGATGGTCTGCTCGAAGGGCCCGCGCGCGACCGCGGCGGTCTCCACCGCGATCGGCTGCGGCCGCAGCGCCCAGGCGACGAGCGCGGCCACCGCCAGCACGGCGACGCTCAGCAGGATCTGGTTGCGTGTCTTCATTCGCGTGTCTTCAGCACTCCGACGAGGTCCAGATTATCGATCCGATTGCGCACGATGAGCGCGCTCGCCACGCCGGCGGCGGCCACAACGGCGCCCGCGAACAGGTAGGTGCCGGGATAGATGACCAGCGGAAAGGAGATGACGTCGTGCGGCATGAACCACAGGAGCAGCGCCGCCAGCCAGAAGCCGGCGACGAAGCCGAGCGGGATCGCGGCGGCGATCTCCAGCCCGAGCTCGCCGAGCAGCAGCACCGACACCTCGCCGCGCGTGAAGCCGAGTACGCGCAGGCTGGCGAGCTCCCAGGCGCGCTCGGCGAGCTGGATGCGCGCGTTGTTGTACACCACCCCTACCGCGATGGTGGCGGCGAAGACAGTGAGGATCGTGGTGAAGAACAGCACGTTCTTCGCGCTCGTCTCGCGGAAGGTGTCCACCAGCGTGCGGGTGACGATGACCACCGCCGCCGCCGGGATCTGCTTGAGCCGCTCGAGGAGCGCGCGCTCCCCGTCGCGGTCCACCAGCAGGCCCGCGCCGGAGACGAGGTCTGCCTCGCGCGCCAGGTGGTTCAGGTCTTCCAGGCGCATCCAGGCGTTCATGCCCGCCATCTCGTCCACGCTGCCGCCAACGCGCAAGCCGGCCTTGATGCGCTCGCCTTCCAGCAGCTCGGCCTGGATCGTGTCGCCGGGCCGGACCGCCAGGCGCTCGGCCAGACGCGTGGTGAGGAGTACCGCGCCCGGCACGAGCTTCGCGGCGTGCAGGTCGGCGTCGAGGATGCGTTGCAGCTGCGCATCGTCGGCCAGTCCCGTGATGGCCGTGCGGTAGCTGCGATGGCCGGCGCGCAGGCGCACGGGAATGGCGCGCTGTACCTCGACCTGTTTCACCCCCGGCAGGCGCTCGAGCTCCCAGCGCGCCGCGCGCGGCACCGCCTCGGCGAAGCCCACGCTCACCTGCGCGCGCTGCACCCGGTTGAACTGCACGTCCATGAACCACTCGATGGCGTCGCCCCAGAAGATGCCGGAGATGAGGATCGCCACGGAAGCCGCGATGCCGGCCACGGTGATGAGCGCGCGCAAGGGCTTGCGCTCGAGGTTGCGCATGATCATGCGCTGCGAGGGCGTGAGGAGCTGCCCGTAGCCCAAGCGCTCGACCAGCAGCGGCCGGAACTCCGCCGGCGCTGGCGGACGCAGGGCCTCCGCCGCGCGCAGGCGCACCACGCCGTGGATCGCGGCGAGCGCCCCGCCGAACGCGGCGGCCAGCGTGGCGCCGGCGCCCGCGAGCACGAGCCACGGTTCCATCCGGTAGTGGAACTCCGGGAAATGAAAGAAGTCGGTATACAGCCCGGTCATCGCGCTGCCCAGCCAGTGACCGAGCCACACGCCGAGCGCCACGCCGAGCAGCACGATCACCGAGGCGAACTTGAGATAGTGCACGGCGATGTCGCGGTCGGGGTAGCCGAGCGCCTTCAGCGCGGCGATCTCGCCGCGCTGCGCGTTCACCTGCCGGTGCAGCACGACGTTGAGGATGAAGGCCGCGACGAGCAGGAACACCGCCGGCAGCACCGTGCCGAAGATCTTCTGCTCGTTGATCTCCTGCGTGAGGATCTTGTCGGAGACCTGGTCCTCGCGGCCGACGGCGCCGAACCCGCCGTAGGGCTCGAGCAGGTGATCGAGCGCTTCCACCGCAACCCCGCTCGAGGTTCCGTGCTGCAACCGCAGCAGTACCGAGTTGAAGGCGCCCTCCATGTTGAATGCGGCGGCCAGCGACCGCTCGTCGATCCACAGCACCGCGAACCACTCGTCGTCGGGCATGCCGCCGCCGCGCGTGGCGTAGATGTACTCGGGACTCAGCGCGGTGCCGACCAGCGTGAGGCGCTCGAGCTTGCCGTTGAGGAGCACGGTCATCGTCTGGCCGAGCTTGAGTCCGCGCGCCACGAGGAAGCGCTGGTTCACCGCCACTTCGCCCTTCGCGCCCGGCGCGGGCCAGCGCCCGCCCTTCAGCGTCAGGCGGTTCATGCCCGGCGGATGGGCAAAGTCCAGGCCGATGAGGCGCGCGATCATCGGCGGCACCACGCCGGGCAGCGAGAGCTGCGCGTCGCGCACCACGCGCGTCTCGGCCTCCGCCACGCCGGGGATCCCGCGCAGCTTCGTTGCGAGCGACGCCGGCGCGCGCTTGGCGGTGGCGAACACGTGCGCGAAGCGCGCTGTGTCGTAATAGTGCTGGCGCGACCACAGCAGCGAGCTGTGCGTCGACAGTGAGCCGATGAAGCCGCCGATACCGCAGGCGATGACGAGCGCGATCGACACTACCTGGGTCTTGAGCAACCAGACGTCGCGCAGCAGCTTGCGGTCGAGGGACTTCACCAGGAAATCTCCGCCGGCGTGAGCTTGCGCGCGGGCTTCTCCTCGCCCACGATGCGGCCGTTGCCCAGCCGCAGCACGCGGTCGGCCATGCCCGAGATCGCGGCGTTGTGCGTGATGACCATCGCCGTGGTGCCGAGCTCGGCGTTGATCTTGGCGATCACCTCGAGCACCAGCTTGCCGGTCTCGTAGTCGAGCGCGCCGGTGGGCTCGTCGCACAGCAGCACCTGCGGGCGCTTGGCGATGGCGCGGGCAATGGCGACGCGCTGCTGCTCGCCGCCCGAGAGCTGCGAGGGGAAGTGATCCAGCCGCTCGCCGAGCCCCACCCAATCGAGCGCCTCGTGCGCGGGCATCGGCGCGACGGCAATGTCGGTCACCAGCGCCACATTCTCCTGCGCAGTGAGGCTCGGAATGAGATTGTAGAACTGGAACACGAATCCCACGTGCTCGCGCCGGTAGCGCGTCAGCTCGGCCTCGTCGGCGCCGGTGAGCTGGTGCTCGAGGAAGCGCACGTCGCCTGCGGTCGGCGTATCCAGCCCGCCGAGGATGTTGAGCAGCGTCGACTTGCCGCTGCCCGAGGGCCCGAGCAGCACGATGAACTCGCCGGCGAAGATCTCCAGGTCGACACCGCGCAGCGCGTGCACCTCGGCTTCGCCCATTCGGTAGACCTTGGTAAGGCCGCGGGCCTGGAAGACCGGCGCGCTCAAAGCTTCCTCGTCACGCGCACGAGCGCCGGCTTCACGGCGTCGGGCGTGAGCTCGAAGCCGAGCGCACTGGCGAACTTCAGCATGTCCTGGTTGTCGCTCAGCACCAGGCCTTCCATGGTCTCGAGCTTGCGCGCCTGCGCGGCGCGGATGAGCGCGTCCATGAGCAGCCGCGCCATGCCGCTATGGCGCCAGTGGTCCGCCACCACGACGCCGAACTCGCAGCTGCGGCCGTCGGCGTTGGCGACGTAGCGCGCCTCGCCGACCAGTTCGCCGCCCTCGGCTTCGCAGACGAAGGCCATGTGGCGGTCGTAGTCGATGTGCGTGAAGAAGTGCACCAGCCGGTCGCCCGGCGCCTGCACGTAATTCAGGAACCTGAGGCGCTGGCTCTCGCCGGACAGGCTCTCGAGGAATTGCGCTTCGGCGCGCTCGTCCCCGGCACGCACCGGGCGGATGGTCACCGTGCGTCCGTCGGCCAGCTTGCGCGTGCGCACAAGGTGCAGGGGAAACTCGACCATTGGGCATTGTCGCGAGCGCAGCGCGGCGCCGGTTGACGAAAGTCAAACGCGGCGCAGCCGGTTCGGCGACCATTGTTGCGTGGAGCGCCCGCCGATCATCCGCAAGAGCGCCGCAGGCCGGCGCGTGCCGCCCAGCGCGCCGCTTTCCTGGGACGAGGCGCGGCGCCGGCTCGCGGGCCTGCCGGGCGGCGGCCTCAACATCGCGCACGAGGCGGTGGACCGGCATGCCACCGGGCGGCTCGCGGACCGGGTCGCGATCCGCTGGCTCGGCGCCTCCGGCGCGCGCCGCGAGATCACCTACCGCGAGCTCGCCGCGCTCTCTAGCCGCTTCGCCCACGTCTACCGCTCGCTCGGCGTCGAGAAGGGCGATGCGGTGTTCGTGCTGTGCGGCCGCATTCCCGAGCTCTACGCCGCGGTGCTGGGGGGATTGAAGTGCGGCGCAGCGGTGTCGCCGCTGTTCGCCGCGTTCGGCCCCGAGCCGCTGAAGACGCGCATCAAGCTCGGCCGCGGCAAGGTGCTGGTCACCACCGAGGCGCTGTACGAGCGCAAGGTGAAGAAGGTCGCGGGCGACATGCCAACGCTCGCGCACGTGCTGGCGCTGGATTCGGCGGAGGCGAGCTCGATGCTGCGATCGGCGTCCGAGAGTTTCGAGATCGAGCGGACCACGCCCGACGATATCTCGTTCCTGCATTTCACCAGCGGCACGACCGGCATGCCCAAGGGCGCGCAGCACGTGCACGGCGCGGTGGTGATGCACTGCGCGAGCGCGAAGGTGGCGCTCGACCTGCACGACGAGGACATCTTCTGGTGCACGGCCGACCCGGGCTGGGTCACGGGCACCTCCTACGGCATCGTCGCGCCGCTGGTGCAGGGCGTCACCAGCGTCGTCGACGAAGCCGAGTTCGACGCCGAGCGCTGGTACTCGATCCTGGAAGCCGAGAAGGTCGCAGTGTGGTACACGGCGCCCACGGCGATCCGCATGCTGATGAAAGGCGGCGCCGGGGCCGCGAAGCGCAGGCCGCTGCCGGCGCTGCGCTTCATCGCGAGCGTCGGCGAGCCGCTCAACCCGGAGGCCGTGTGGTGGGGCATGGACGCCTTCGGCCTGCCGATCCACGACAACTGGTGGCAGACCGAGACCGGCGGCATCATGATCGCGAACACCGCGGCGATGGACGTGAAGCCCGGCTCGATGGGCAAGCCGCTCGCGGGCGTCGAGGCGGCGATCGCGCGCAGGAGCGAACGGGGCATGCGCTTGCTCGAGGGCCCCGGCGAGGAGGGCGAGCTCGTGCTGCGCGCCGGCTGGCCCGCGATGTTCCGCGGCTACCTCGGCGAGGAGGAGCGCTACCGCAGGTGCTTCGCGGACGGCTGGTACTTCACCGGCGACCTCGCCAAGCGCGATGCCGACGGCTACTTCTGGTTCGTCGGCCGCGCCGACGACGTGATCAAGTCGGCGGGCCACCTCATCGGCCCCTTCGAGGTGGAGAGCGCGCTCATGGAGCACGCGGCGGTGGCCGAAGCGGGCGTCATCGGCAAGCCCGATCCCGTGGTGGGCGAGGTGGTGATGGCCTTCGTCATGCTGAAGTCCGGCTTCGAGCCGAGCGAGGAGCTGCGCCTCGCGATCCTCGGCCACGCGAGAAGACGCCTCGGTGCCGCCGTGGCGCCGAAGGAGATCGCCTTCGCGACGGCCCTGCCGCGCACGAGGAGCGGCAAGATCATGCGGCGCCTGCTCAAGGCGCGCGAGCTCGGGCTCCCCGAAGGCGACACCTCGATGCTGGAGGAAGGCGCGTGAAGGTCCCGCCGCCGCCGTCTGGAAAGGTCGAGCTGCCGGTGGCGCTCTCGCTCGCGCTGCTCGCCGACATGCTGAGGATCCGCCGCATGGAGGAGAAGTGCGCCGAGCTCTACGGCGAGGGCAAGATCCGGGGGTTCCTGCACCTGTACATCGGCGAGGAGGCGGTAGCCGCCGGGGCGATGCGCGCGCTCGCGCCCGAGGACAACATCGTCGCCACCTACCGCGAGCACGGCCATGCGCTCCTGCGCGGCGTGTCGATGGACCGCATCATGGCCGAGATGTACGGCAAGCGCGAAGGCTGCTCGGGCGGGCGCGGCGGCTCGATGCACCTGTTCGACGCGGCGGCGCGCTTCTATGGCGGCAACGCCATCGTCGGCGGCGGGCTGCCGCTCGCCGCGGGCCTCGCGCTCGCGGCGAAGCTGAAGAAGGAATCGCGGATCACCGCGTGCTTCTTCGGCGAAGGCGCGGTCGCCGAGGGCGCGTTCCACGAGTCGATGAACCTGGCGCAGCTCTGGCGGCTGCCGGTGGCGTACTTCTGCGAGAACAACCTGTACGCGATGGGCACGGCGCTCGAGCGCTCGGAGTCGCAGACCGACCTGTGCGCCAAGGCCGCCTCCTACGGCATGGCGACGCTGAAGGCCGACGGCATGGACGTCGCCGCGGTGCACAAGACCGCCCAGCGCGCGCGTGAGCACGTCGCGACGAAGGGCCCGGTGTTCGTGGAGTTCCAGACCTACCGCTTCCGCGCGCACTCGATGTTCGACCCCGAGCTGTACCGGGACAAGGGCGAGGTGGAGGCGTGGAAGGAGCGCGGGCCGCTGCACACCTTCTCGGCGCGCCTCAAGGCGCAAGGCGATCTGACCGAGGGGCGCTTCCTCGAGCTCGACCGCGCGGCGCAGGCCGAGGTGGACAAGGCGGTCGCGTTCGCCGAAGCCGGCACCCGGGAGCCGGCGGAAGACCTGGCGAAGGACGTCACCACTCCGTCATGAGCGCGATCAGCTACCGCGAGGCGCTGCGCCTCGCGCTCGACGAGGCACTCGAAAAGGACGAGCGCGTCTTTCTCATGGGCGAGGACGTCGGCAGATACGGCGGCACCTACGCCGTGAGCAAGGGCCTGCTGGAGAAGTACGGATCCGAGCGCGTGCGCGACACGCCGCTCTCGGAACTCGGCTTCGTGGGCGCGGGCATTGGCGCCGCGCTCGGCGGCATGCGCCCGATCGTGGAAGTGATGACGGTGAACTTCAGCCTGCTCGCGCTCGACCAGATCGTGAACACCGCGGCGCTGCTCAGGCACATGTCGGGCGGGCAGTTTTCCGTGCCGCTCGTCGTGCGTATGGCGACCGGCGCCGGGCGCCAGCTCGCCGCGCAGCACTCGCACAGCCTGGAGGGCTGGTACGCGCACATCCCGGGCATCAGGATCGTCGCGCCCGCGACCGTCGAGGACGCGCGCGGCATGCTCGGCGCGGCGCTCGCCGACCCCGACCCGGTGCTGGTCTTCGAGTACCCGGCGCTGTTCGAGACGAAAGGCGAAGCCTCCGGCGGGAAGGTCGACATCGCCTCGTCGAAGGTGCGGCGCGAGGGGAGCCGGGTCACGCTGGTCACCTACGGCGGCTGCCTGCCGAAGGCGATGCAGGCCGCGGAGCAGGTGGACGGCGAGGTGATCGACCTGCGGGTCCTGCGCCCGCTCGACATGGCGCCGGTCGTCGGGTCGCTGAAGAAGACGCGCCGCGCCGTGGTGGTGGACGAAGGTTGGAGGAGCGGCGGGCTCGCCGCCGAGGTGATGGCGCGCATCATGGAGCAGGCTTTCTACGAGCTGGATGCGCCGGTGGCGCGCGTGTGCAGCGAGGAGGTGCCGGTGCCCTACGCGAAACATCTGGAAGAAGCCGCGCTGCCGCAAACGGAGAAGATCGTCGCCGCGGCGCAGGGGCTGTTCGCATGATCGAGTTCAAGATGCCCTCGCTCGGCGCCGACATGGACGAGGGCAAGCTCCTGGAATGGAAGGTGAAGCCGGGCGACACGGTGAAGCGCGGCGACCTCGTGGCGGTGGTGGAAACGCCGAAGGCCGCAGTGGATGTGGAGATCTGGCAGGAGGGCGTCATCGAAGAGCTCGTCGCCAAGCCTGGCGAGACTGTTCCGGTCGGCGGCGTGCTGGCGCATCTGCGCGGCGCGGCCGAGCCGAAGGAGGCGCCGGCGAAGCCCGCCGCGGAGCCGGAACCGAGGCCGGAAGCGAAACCTGCGCCAGCGCCCGGCGCAACCCGCCACCTCGTCTCCCCCGCCGCGCGCAAGCACGCGCGCGAGCTGGGCGTGGACGTCGAACAGCTGCCCGGCAGCGGGCCGCACGGCGCGGTGACAGTGGAAGACGTCGAGAACGCGGCGAAGGGCGCGCCGAAGAAGGAGGCCGCGCCGCCTCCCGATAAGCTCGCCGCCATGCGCAAGGCGATCGCCGCGGCGATGAGCCGCTCCAAGCGCGAGATCCCGCACTATTACCTCTCGCAGGCGATCCCGATGCAGCGCGCGGCGGACTGGCTCACGGCGCAAAACGAGAAGCGACCCGTCGCCGACAGGCTGCTGATGGGCGCCCTGCAGCTGAAAGCCGTGGCGCTCGCGCTGAAGGATTTTCCCGACTTGAACGGCTTCTGGCGAGACAACGCCTTGCAGCCGGCGCCAGGCATCCACGTCGGCGTTGCCATCTCGCTGCGGCAGGGCGGGCTTATCGCGCCCGCGATCCACGACGTCGCCGAGCTCGGCCTCGACGAGCTGATGAAGGCGCTCGCCGATCTCGTGCGCCGCGCACGCGCGGGCAGCTTGCGCTCCTCCGAGATGAGCGATCCGACGGTCACCGTGACCAACCTCGGCGACCAGGGTGTGGACGCGGTGTTTCCTGTGATCTATCCGCCGCAGCTGGCGATCGTCGGCTTCGGGCGCCTCGCGCCGCGTCCCTGGGCCGAGGACGGCATGACCGGCGCCGTGCCGGTGGTGGTGGCGAGCCTCGCGGGCGATCACCGCGCGAGCGACGGCCATCGCGGCGCGCGCTTCCTGGCCGCGCTCGCGGCCCTGCTGCAGGAACCGGAGAAACTGTGATGGACGCGAACGAGATCAGGAAAGTCGTGCTCGGCGAGCTCAGGCGCATTGCGCCCGAGCTGGAGGAGGTCGCGCCGGCGAAGCCGCTCCGCGACCAGGTCGACCTCGACTCGATGGACTGGCTCAACTTCCTCGTCGCGCTGAACGAGCGGCTGCAGATCGAGATTCCGGAAGCCGACTACCGCAAGCTCGGCACGCTCGACCAAGTGGTGCAATACCTCGCGGCAAAGGCGCGGTGAAGGGGCTGAGCTCCGCCGAGGCGGCCGCGCGCCTCGCGGCCGAGGGACCGAACGCGCTGCCGACGGCCGCGCGGCATGGGATGCTCGCCCTTGCGCTCGGCGTGCTGCGCGAGCCGATGTTCCTGCTGCTCATCGCGGCCACCGGCATCTATCTTCTGCTCGGCGATGTGCACGAAGCGCTGGTGCTGGGCGCCTCCATCGTCGGCGTGATCGCCATCACGGTGGCGCAGGAGCGCAAGGCCGAGCGCGCGCTTGAGGCGCTGCGCGACCTCTCGAGCCCGCGCGCCATGGTATTGCGCGACGGCGAGCGAAAGCGCATTGCCGGGCGCGAGGTGGTGCGCGGCGATCTGCTGATCCTCGCGGAGGGCGACCGCGTGCCGGCCGACGCGCGGCTAATCACGGCCACCGACCTGACGGCGGACGAATCGCTGCTTACCGGCGAATCGCTGCCGGTGGACAAGCGCGCGGGCGACACCGTGTATTCCGGGACCCTGCTGGTGAAGGGCCACGCACGCGCCGAGGCGAGTGCTACCGGGCCACGCAGCGAGCTGGGGCGCATCGGCACCTCGCTCGCTACGCTCGAGCCCGGCAAGACGACGCTCGAGCGCGAGACGGCGCGCGTCGTGCGGCTGGTGGCGGCCTTTGCGGTCGTTCTCTGCCTCGCGCTCGCGCTCGCCTACGTGCTGGCGCGCGGCGACTGGCTGGGCGGCGCGCTTGGCGGCCTGACGCTCGCCATGGCGATCCTGCCCGAGGAGTTCCCGGTGGTGCTGACCGTGTTCCTCGCCCTCGGTGCCTGGCGCATCTCGCGCCACGGCGTGCTGACGCGCCGCATGGCGGCGATCGAGATGCTCGGCGCCGCCACCGTGCTGTGCGTGGACAAGACCGGGACGCTGACCGAGAACCGCATGGCGCTGGTCGATACACCGCAGCCGGTGGCTGATCTCGCCGCGCTCGCCAGCGAGATCGACGCCTTCGACCCGATGGAGAAGGCGATCGTCGCCGCGGCCAGCGCGGACGCCCGCAGCGTGCGCAGCGAATGGAGGCTCGAGCGCGACTATCCCTTCAGCGACGAGTTCATGGCGGTGTGCCACGCCTGGCGCTCGCCGCAGGGCGAGCGGCGCATCGCGCTGAAGGGCGCGCCGGAAACGGTGCTTGCCCTGTGCGGGCGCATGGATGCAATGGAGGAAGTGCGTGGCGCCGCGCAGGAGGGCTTGCGCCTGCTGGCGGTGGCCGAAGGCGAATGCGAAGGCGAACTGCCCGAGGATCCGCGGCGCTGCGCATTCCGCTTCGCGGGCTTCGCCAAGCTCGCCGATCCGTTGCGCGCCTCGGTGCCGGACGCGGTGGCGCAGTGCCGCCGGGCAGGGATCCGCGTGGTGATGGTCACGGGGGACTACCCGGGCACCGCCCTCAACATCGCGCGCGCGGCGGGCATCGAAGCGCGCGCGGCGCTGACCGGCGATGACATCGCCGAGATGGACGACGCGGCGCTCGCCGCGACAGTGCGCACCGTGCAGGTCTACGCGCGCGTGCGGCCCGAGCAGAAGCTGCGCCTGGTACAGGCGTATCGCACGGCGGGGGAAGTGGTCGCCATGACCGGCGACGGCGTGAACGACGCGCCGGCGCTGAAGGCCGCGCACATCGGCATCGCCATGGGCAGCCGCGGCACCGACGTCGCGCGCGAGGCGGCCGCGCTCGTCCTGCTCGACGACGACTTCACCTCGATCGTGCGCACGGTGCGCCTGGGGCGGCGTATCTACGAAAACATCCGCAACGCCATGCGCTATCTCGTGTCCGTGCACGTGCCGATCGCCGGCATGGCGTTCCTGCCGGTGGCGCTGGGCGGGCCGCTGTTCTTCCTGCCGGTGCACGTGGTGTTCCTCGAGTTCGTGATCGACCCGGCCTGCACTCTGGTGTTCGAGGCCGAGCCTACCGAAGCCGGGGCCATGGAGCGCCCGCCGCGCGATCCGGCCGAGCCGCTGTTCAGCCTGCGGATGCTCGGCATGAGCCTCGCGCTCGGCGCGACCATGCTGGGGGCGGTGTTTGCGTTGTACGGTTTGACAGTCGCCGGCGGCGCGGCCGATACCGAGGCACGCGCCGCGGCGTTCACCGCCATCGTCCTTTCGAACCTGGCGCTGCTCTTCGCTACGCGCTCGCGCACGCGCAGCGTCTTCGCCACGATGCGGGAGCCGAACGCGGCGCTGTGGTGGATCACCCTCGGCGCGCTCGCAGCGCTCGCCGTTTCGATCTACGTGCCGGGGGCGGCGGCGCTGTTCAAGTTCTCCGCGCTCGGGCCCGCGCAGCTTGGGCTCGCCGCCGCGGCGGGCATTGCCGGGGTGGCGTGGGTCGAGCTGCTCAAGCTCGGGAGAAAGGCGCGGTGAGACAATGTGCGCAATGAAGCATCACGAGACCGTAGGCGCCCACCTCGTCGCCTCGGTGCTGCACGCGCGCCCGGCGGAGCGCGTGCGGGAGGTGCTCGCGCGCCTTGCCACCGAGAAGCCCGCGAGCCTCGAGCTGGTGCTGGTGACCGACGCCCACGGGCGCCTGCTCGGCGCCGCGCCGCTCGCGCGCGTCGTGGCGCTGGAGGCGGACGAGCCGATCGACAAGGCGCTCGCGCGCGACTTTCCGCGCGTGCGCCCGAACACCGACCAGGAGCGCGCCGCCTCGCTCGCGCTGCACCACGGCGTGGACGCGCTGGCCGTGGTCGACGCCGAAGGCTGCGCGCTCGGCGTCATGCCGGCGCAGGCGCTGATGCAGGTGCTGCGCCGCGAGCACGTCGAAGACCTGCACGTGCTCGCCGGCATCCAGCGCGAGACGGCGCAGGCGCGGCACGCGATCGAGGACCCGCCCCTGCGGCGCGTGCGTCACCGCCTGCCGTGGCTGCTCGCGGGCCTCGGCGGCGCCGCCTTCGCCACCGCCGCCATGGCGGGATTCGAGGCGACACTGAAAGCGCACGTCGCCGTCGCCTTCTTCGTACCCGGCATCGTGTACCTGGCGGACGCGATCGGCACGCAAAGCGAGGCGGTGGCGGTACGCGGCCTGTCGCTCACGCGCACGGGTGTGGCGCACCTGCTCGGCGGCGAGCTGCGCACCGGCATGACGATCGGCGCCTTGCTGGGGCTGCTCAGCTTCCTGCCGGTGTGGGTCGTCTTCGACAGCCTGCAGCTCGCAGGCGCCGTGGCCGTCGCGATCTTCGCCGCGGGCGGCGTCGCCGCAGTGCTCGGGCTCGCGCTGCCGTGGTGGCTCGCGCGCGCGGGCCGCGACCCGGCGATGGGCAGCGGCCCGATCGCCACGGTGATCCAGGACGTCCTCAGCCTGCTCGTCTACCTGGGCGTGGTGCGCGCCTTCGGACTGTAGCGGCGCGCGCCGTGGACCGCGCCGCGCTCTCGCGCCTGCATCCCCACGCGCTGCCCGCAGGCGAGGTCGCGGCGGCGATCGGTGCCGCGGCACGCGGTCTGGCGCGCGACGAGGCCGCGCGGCGGCTCGCGCTGTTCGGGCGCAACACGCTGCCGCGCGCCGCGCCGCGCTCGCTCGCCGCGATCTTCCTGCGCCAGTTCGCCAGCCCCCTGATGCTCGTGCTGATCGGCGCGGCGCTGCTGTCGCTGCTGCTGCGCGACTGGGCGGACGCCGCCTTTATCCTCGCCGCCGTCCTCATCAACGCGCTCATCGGCACGCACCAGGAGTCGAGCGCCGAGCGCGCCGCGGAAGCGCTGCGCAACCTCGTCAGCGCGCGCGCGCTGGTCGAGCGCGACGGCGAAGAGCGCGACATCGACGCGGGCGAGCTCGTGCCCGGCGACCTCGTGCTGCTCGAGTCGGGCGCCAAGGTGCCCGCCGACCTGCGCCTCGTCGCCGAGCAGCGCCTCTCGGTCGACGAATCGCTGCTCACCGGCGAGTCGCTGGCCGTGGTGAAAGACGCCGAGCGCGTGCTCGAGCGTGAGGTGGTGCTCGCCGAGCGCGTCAACATGGTCTTCGCGGGCACCATGGTGCGCAGCGGGCGGGGGCGCGGGCTCGTCGTGGCCACGGCCACCGACACTGCGCTCGGGCGCATCGCCACCTCCGTGCTCGGCCGGGAAGCACCCACGGCGCCGCTCGTGCTGCGCATGACGCGCTTCACGCGGCTGCTCACCGTGGCGGTGGGGGTGGCGGCGCTGGTGGTGGCGGCGGTGTCACTCGCGCGCGGCGCCACGCTGGTGGAGGTGTTCG
>JAOTWE010000131.1 GCA_029863065.1 Betaproteobacteria bacterium | reverse complement strand
CGCGCAGTGCCTGTGCCAGGCGCGCGCGCAGCTCGCGCGGATCGGGCAGGCTCGCGGCGCGCGCCTCCTGCGTGGCATCGCTCGGCAGGTAGCGCGCGGGACTGTCGAAGCCCGCGATCACGCCCTGGGCGACGAGCGGGCGCAGCGCCGCGGCGACGCGCTCCGCGGCGCGCAGGGCCTCCTGCTCGTCGCGACCCGTGGCCACCGCCAGGTAGCGGGCATCGGCCGCGCCGAGGTCGGCGCGAAGGCGGCCGTCAAAGGCCTGGTCCTCGGCGTTGATGGTGCTCAAACCCGACAAGTCAGTGGCCCAGAGCGCGCCGCGCTGCGTAAACAGCACGAGCACGGCGGCGGCGCAAAGTACCGGCACGAGCCAGCGCCAGCGGCCCGCGGCCGCCCGCCACCGGGCGAAGCGCTCGCCCAACGCCGAGAGCTCGCGCACGCGAAAACCCGCCGGCAGCAGAAGCGGCAGCACAAAGCGCGTGAACAGCGCCGCGGCGGCCAGGCCGCACACCGAGTACAGGCCGAGCTGCGCGAGTCCCGGGAACCCCGAGAGCAGCAGCGCCGCGAAGCCGATCATCGAGGTGAATACGCCCAGGCGGATGGTGGGCCAGAACTCCGCCAGCCAGGCGTCGCGGCTGGCGTGTGCGGCGCCGGTCTGCACAAAGAGATAGATGGCGTAATCCACCGCTTCGCCGATCAGCGTGGCGCCGAAGCCGAGCGTGACGCCGTGCACCACGCCGAAGCCCAGCGCCACTGCCGCTACGCCGACCAGGGCCCCGGTCAGCACCGGCAGCAGCCCGAGCAGGAGCGCGGTTGGCGAGCGGTACGCCCACAGCAGGAGCGCGGCGATCAGCGCCACGCCGAGCAGCGCCACGCGCGCCACCTCGCGCTTGATGGTGGCGCGCGATTCGACGGCGAATACACTGGCGCCCGTCATGCGCAGGCGCGCCTGCGGCGAATCCGTTCTCTTGGCCGCGGTGTCGAACGCATCAGCGACCGCCTGCATCGCCGCCTCCTGTGCGTCGGTGTCGGCGCCCGCGGCCGCAGTGCGCGCCAGCAGCAGCGCGCGCTCGCCGTCGCGCGAGGCCCAGACGCCGCCCGAGAGCGCGGGGCGCGGCCCTTCGGCGAGCTGCGTGACGGCCAGCCGCGCCATCTCGCCGGTCGGGTCGCGCGGCAGCAACGCCTGCGCCAGGCCGCCGGCGGAGGACGCCACGAGATCGAGCGTCTCCTCGATCGCCTCGCGCAGGCCTTCGGCGCTGAAGCGTTCCGGCGTCACCGTCGGGCTGAGCACGTAGCGGTGATCGAACAGCAGCGCTCGCTCGCGCTCCATGCCTTGTGCCGCGCCGTTGGCGATGTGAGCGAAGCGCGGGTCGGCGCGCAGGCGTGCGCCGAGGTCCCGCGACAGCGCGGCGCGCGCCGCCGCATCGGCGCCCTCGATGGCGATCAGCATCACGCGCCCTACGGCGCCGTCGCGCAGCTGGTCGACGAGCAACTGCTGCGCGGGGCTGGGGGTGCGCGGCAGAAAGGCCGTCAGGTCGGCCGTGTAGCGCGCGCCGGCGGCGATCGCACCGGCCAGGCCGAGCACCGCGATCCAGGCGCCGAGCGGCGCCAGCCGGCGCGGCGTCACGGCGCCGGCAGGCGCTGCACGCTCATCAGCGTGCTGTCGCCGTTGGCGTGTTCGATCTCGATCACCGACACTTCGGCGCGCCGCCCGGCGATGCGGATGCGCTCCACCAGCGCCGCCATCCCCGGCTCCCGGGGCGTGAGCGTCAGCACCCAGGAGCGTTCGCTGCCCTCGAGCTGCAGCCGGTAGACGCGCTCCAGCGCGGCGCGGTCGCCGGCGAGCGTGCCGCGGATGCTTACGACGAATGCCGTGGCTTCCGGTTGGCCGCGAAGGCTCAGCTTAAGGCGGCGCTCGCCACGCTCGAGCGTAAGGGCATCGCCGTCGAGGCGCAGGAGCTCGGGGCGCGGGCGCAGCGTGCGCTTTTCCAGGCGGTCGGGCGCATTGAAATGCAGCTCGCCTGCGCTGACCAGCGGGCGCTCGAGAACGCGCACCGATTTCTTCTCGACGAAGCTGGCATGCGCTTCGCGCGTCTGCGCGAAGCCCTGCAGCAGCTGCTCGAGCGTCCACGGCGTCGCCGCCAGCGCCGGCAACGCCCAGGCGAGCAGCACGGCGGGCAGCAGCCAGCTAGCGCGCATCGGCCTCGCCCCAGAAGTCGTAGAAGTTGAACCAGTTGAACGGCGTTGTGCGGCAATGGCGCTCGAGGCAGGCGACATAGGTGGCGAGCGCCGCCTGCGGCGCCGGCGGCGCCGAGGAGAAGTCGGCGATCGGCTCGAAGTGCAGCGCGTAGCGGTTGCCGCCCAGGTACAGGCCGGCCATGAACACGACCCGGCAGCGCAGCATCGCCGCCATGCGCATGGGCCCCAGTGGAAAGCGCGCCGGTGCGCCGAGGAACGGCACGGCGTGCGTGTCCTCGTCGTGCAGTCCGCGGTCGCCGAGGACGCCGACCACGCCGCCGTCGGCGAGCCAGTCGCGCACGCGCAGCATCGAGTCGATGCGGCCAAGCGCGATCACGTCCTGGGTGGCGCTCGGGCTGATGGCAGCGAGTGCCTCGTTCAGCATGCGCGCGTTGTCCTCGTACATGACGATGGCGAGTCGGCCGCCGGTGGCGCGGCGCCCGGGCGCGCGCAGCGCCTCGAAGCTGCCGAGGTGCGCGCCCAGCAGCAGTACGGGGCTAGCCGCCGGCGCGCCGCGCACCTCGAGGTCGAACAGATCAAAGCGCTCATTGAGCAGATAGACTCGGTCGAGCACGGTCGCCGCGAAGGTGTAGAAGTGCCGGTAGAGGTCAGCGAGCCCCGCGCGCCGGCCGAGCGCGCGCCCGAGATAGGCGCGCGACGCGCGCCGCGCGCGCGGCGCGGACAGCAGGAAATACGCGCTCACCGGATGCAGCACGAGGCGCGCGGCGCGCCGGCCCAGGCCGAGCGCGATCCAGCGCATCAGGCGCAGCGCGAACCGGTGGCTGCGCTCCGGGCTGCGGCGCCAGGGCGCGCTCACGCGCGCGCCTCCCGCAGCGCCGCCGTCGCCACCAGCCGTCCCGCCGAGCGCAGCTCCAGGCGCGAGGCGCCCGCCACACCAGGGATGCAGCGCACTTCGACATCGGTATCCGGGGTGACGGGCTGCAGGAACTTGGCCGAGGCGAGCTCGAGGTCGGCGCGCGCCAGGCCGAGCGCCTCGAGCGCCGCGGCCAGCAGCAGCGCCCCGGGCACCATGGGCGAGCCCGGAAAATGGCCGGCGAACGCCGGATGCGAGGCGGGGAAGCGCAGGCGCGCTTCGCTCATGAACCACTCCGCACCCCGTGCGCGCGCGCCAGCGCCCGCAGGGCAGCGCGCGGCAGCTTGCCGCTCGGTGCACGCGGCAGGCGCTCGAGCAGCACCAACGGGCGGGGCAGGAACGCAGCGTCGATGCGCTGGCGCAACGCCGCGAGCAGCGCCTCGCGCGCGAGTCCCGGCGCGACGACGAACGCGGCGAGCCGCGTGACGCCGCCCGCCGCGTCGTCCTCCGGCATGTAGAACACGCCGTCGGTGACGCCGTCGATCGTGCGCAGCTGCGCCTCGAGGTGCGCGAGCGAGGAGCGCTTGCCGGCGATGTTGACCATGTCGGAGACGCGCCCGTGCAGCAGGAAACGCTCCGGCGCGAGTGGCTCGAGAACGTCGCCGAGCGCCGTGGGCTGCTCGACGTGGCCGCCGCTCGCCCAGGCGTGCGCCCCGCGCAGTTCCACGCGGATCCCCGGCAGCGTGCGCCATGCCAGCTCGCGCGCCGTGCGCCGCGTCGCCATCTGGCCGGTTTCGGTGCAGCCGTAGATCTCCAGCAGCCCGGCGCCGAAGCGCGCCTCGGCAAGCGCTGCCAGCTCAGCGTCGAGCGGCGCAGTAGCACACAGCAGCAGGTCCGCGGCGGGCGGCCGCGGCACGTCCTCGAGCAGCGTGCGCAGGTGAAGCGGCGCCGTCACCAGCACGCGCGGTCGCGGCAGCCGCGCCAGCGCCGCGCAGATGTCGTCGGCAAAGAAGGGCCGTTCCGCGCACAGCGCGCCGCCGCCCGCCAGCGCGGCGAGCACCGTGGATTCGAAGCCGTACATGTGCTGCGGCGGCACGGTGCCGAGGATGGCGGCGCGCGCGCCCGCCAGGCCCCAGCGCTCGAGCGCGCCGCGCACGCTGCGCACCAGCGTGCCCCAATGCTTGCGGTTGGGCACCGGCGCGCCCGTCGAGCCCGAAGTGAAGACGATGGCGCACAGCTGGTCGTGCGGGATCGACGGCACATTGAAAGTCGCAGGCCGCGGCGCCGGCTCTGCCGGCACCCCTATCCGCGGCAGGTCGATTTCCGCGCCGGCGTCGTCGGCGAGCACGTAGGCGTCGGCGGCGAATTCGCGCAGGCGTCGCACCGTCTGCGGTGTCTGGTCGGGCGGCAGCAGCGTCACCTGGGCGCGCAGCAGCGCGGCGGCAAGGCCGATGGCGAAGCGGTAGCGGTCGGCGCAGACATTCAACACATGGCCGCATGTCGGCAGCAGCGCGGCCAGCTGCGCAACGTCGGCAAGGAACTGGGCGGCGTCGATCGCCCGGCCCTCGCGCCAGGCGACGGCTGCGCGTGCCTCCGCACCGGCGATGAGCGGAACCCCGGCCATGCTGTGCAGCCGCGCCGGCGGCTAGCGCGGCCCGGGCGTGGGACGCGCGCCGGAATCCCAGTACGCGCGCACGCTGCGCGCCACGCTGCGCAGCAGGCCGCCGTGGCCGAGCTCCGGGCAGACGCGCACGCGCACCAGGTACTCGGCCACGAACATTGCACCGACCAGCGGCAGCGTGAGCAGGTTGGCGAACAGCGACCACAGGGCGAGCGGCGCGAGAAAAAAGAGCAGCGTCGAGGCGGCGACTATGGCGGCCGAGAACACGCTCCAGGCGAGGGTCACGGCACGCGTGTAGGCGAGAGCCGCGGGGCTGAGCGTGCCTTCGGCCAGCCGAGCGAAGCGCGTCACCAGGGCCTCGTGCCCGGAGCGCAGGCTGGTGCCGAACCAGGCGGCAAGCGCGACGAACATGGCGACATGCTGCAGATAGTAGAACCACGGCACGTAGGGCCCCAGACCGCCGAGCGCCGCACTGCCTTGCGCGGTGGTGAGCCAGTGCGCGAGCAATGCGTAGGCGAGACCGATAGCGATGAACAGCGCTAGCCAGCCGCCTTTGCGCCCGCGCCTCACTTCGTGCGGTTCTGTGCAATGAAGCGGGCGAGGTGCGAGAGGGAGGCGAAGATCACCGTGTTGTCCTCGTGATCGGAGCGCAGGCGCACCCCATAGCGCCGCGAGATCACTAGCGCCAGCTCCAGGATGTCGATCGAATCGAGGCCGAGGCCCTCGCCGTACAGCGGCGCCTCCGGCGCGATGTCCGCGGGCTGGACGTCGAGATTGAGTTCGGTCGTGATGAGCGCAGCCAATTCCTCGATGAGCGCGGGGTCGGCTGCGGGCGCGAACTGTGCGCTGACGGGAATGCTGGCCATGGACGTGGGGGACAGTGTAACGGCTGGCCGGGTGCCGTTCAATCCGTAGCGCGGGCGCGGAACGCCAGCACCGCATTGCTGCCGCCGAACGCAAAGGCGTTGGTCAGGGCAGCACGCAGTTGCGCGCCGCGGCGCGCCGCGCCGGTCACGTGCGTCACCCCGGCGCATTCCGGGTCGAGCGCCGCCGCCTCGCCGAGCGTGGCGGGCACGGCACCGTGGTGCAGCCCGAGGACCGTGATCGCTGCGGCGAGCGCGCCGGCGGCGCCGAGCGTATGGCCGTGCGCCGATTTGGTGGCGCTCACCGCGACCTGCGCCGCGTGCGCGCCGAATACGGCGGCGAGCGCCGCGATCTCGATGGTGTCGCCTTCGCGCGTGCCGGTGGCGTGCGCGTTCACGTAATCCACCTCCTGCGGCGCCATGGCGGCGTCGGCGAGCGCCGCGCGCAGCGCGCGCGCCTGGCCTTCGCTGCTCGGGCGCACGAGGTTGCCGTGGTCGCAGGATTCGCCGTAACCGGCGAGCTCGGCGTAGATGCGCGCGCCGCGCTGCTCGGCACGCGCCCAGTCTTCGAGCACCAGCGCGCCGCCGCCTTCGGCCAGCACCAGTCCGGCGCGCTCGCGTTGGAACGGCTTGCAGGCGAGCGCCGCGCTCTCGGCGTCGCCCGGGGCGAGCACCTGCAGCGCAAGCCACGCCCGGATTACGCCGTAGGCGAGCGGCGCTTCCGAGCCGCCGGCCAGCATGACCGGAGCGGCGCCGCTACGCACGCGGTGGAACGCCTCGCCGATCGCCATGGCGGCGGAGGCGCAGGCGACCGAGTACGTGGCGCAGCTGCCGCCGAGCCCGAATTGGATGGCGAGGTGCGAGGCGCAGGCATTGTTCATGGCCTGCACCACCGTGAGCGGCGGCAGCCGCTCGCGGCCGCCGATGAACAGGTCGCGGTAGCCGCGCTCGAAGACGAGCGCGCCGCCCACGCCCGTGCCCCACGCGACTCCCCAGGATTCGCGGTCTTCGCCCGGCGATTGCTCGAGGCCGGCGTCGCGCCAGGCTTCCTGGCCGGCGGCGATGCCGAGCTGGCTGTAACGGTCGAGCGTGCCCGCCCTGGCGCGCCCGAACAGCGTGGCGGGATCGAAATCCGCGCATACGCCCGCGGGCAGCGAGAGCGGCTTGGGCGCCTCCGCAGGCGCGTGCAGCCGCAGGCCCGAGCGGCCCGCGAGCAGGGCATCGAACGAGGCCTGCGCCGTGGCCCCGAGCGGGCTCACCATGCCCACCCCGGTCACCGCGACGCGGCGCGGCATCACGGCTTGGTGGCCGCGAGGCGCTCGATCAGCGCCACCAGCTCGCCGCAACTGCGCGGCGGCGGCGTGTCCTCATCCAACTTGACGCTGAATTTTTCCTCGATTTCGAACACCAGCTCGAGCAAAGACAGCGAGTCGACGCCAAAGCTGGCGAGCTCGGCCGCGGCGTCGACTGCTTTCAAGTCGACGCCTAGACGTTCCTGGACGTAACGGTAGGCGGGCGCGGTATCGACCATGACCTAATGACCTTCCGCCCGGCAGTAACTTTTCTTCATGTTCCGTTTGCTCCCTCCGGTATACCTGCCAGCACATTGCGAAAACCCGAATCCACGTGCAGGACCTCGCCCGTGATGCCTCTGGCGAGATCGGACAGCAGGAACGCGGCAGCGTTGCCCACATCCTCCGTGGTGACATTCCGTCGCAGCGGCGCGTTATCCGCGACGAACTTGAGCAGCCTGCCCATGCCGGCGATGCCCGAGGCGGCCAGTGTCTTGATCGGCCCGGCGGAGATGCCATTCACGCGGATGCCACGCGGGCCGAGGTTCGCGGCGAGGTAACGCACGGAGGCTTCGAGGCTCGCCTTGGCCAGGCCCATGACGTTGTAATGGGGCACCACGCGCTCGGCGCCGAGGTAAGTGAGCGTGACAAACGCGCCCTTGCCGCCCTGCATCATCGGCAATGCGGCTTTGGCCAGCGCCGGGAAGCTGTAGGCCGACACGTCGTGGGCGACGCGAAACGCCTCGCGCGACAGCCCGTCGAGGAAATCGCCGTCGAGCGTCTCGCGCGGCGCATAGGCGATGGCATGCACCAGGCCGTCGAGCTGGTCCCAGCGCCCGCCGAGCTCGGCAAACAGCCGCGCGATCTCCTCGTCGCTGGCGACGTCGCAGGGCAGGGCGATGTCCGAGCCCAGCTCGTGCGCCATCTCCTCGACGCGCTGCTTGAATCTCTCGTTCTGATAGGTAAAGGCGAGCGTCGCACCCTCGCGCTGCGCGGCCCTGGCGACGCCATAGGCGATCGAACGGTTGCTGAGCAGGCCGGTAATCAGGATCCGGCGGCCTTCGAGGAGCGCCATGGTGCGGCGATTATACTTGCTCGATGCGCCCGCTCCTGCTGCTGGTATTTCTTATTGCCGGCTGCGCCGACGTCTGGAACGATCCTTATCCGGCCGCCGATCGCGGCAGGAATGTGCTGTATTCGGCGTTCACCGAGCGGCCCAAGCACCTCGACCCGGTGCAGTCCTATAGCGAGAATGAAGCGCGCTTCACGCAACAGATCTACGAGCCGCCGCTGCAGTACCAATATCTGAAGCGGCCCTACGAGCTGGTGCCGCTCGCCGCCACCGAGGTGCCGCGCCCCGTGGAGGTCCGGGGCGGCAAATTCACGGTCTACACGATCCGCATCCGCCCCGGCATTCTTTACCAGCCGCATGCCGCGTTCGTGCCGGAGAACCACGCGCTCGCGCCCGAGCGTATCGCCGCGCTCGACACCCCCTACCAGCTGCCGCTCGGCACGCGCGAGCTCACCGCCGACGATTACATCTACCAGATCAAGCGTCTCGCCAGCCCGCGCCTGCACTCGCCGGTCTTCGGCCTGATGGCCGAGTACATCGTCGGCCTGCCGGAGCTCGCCGAGCGGCTAAAAAAGTTCGATATGCGCAAGGGCGACTGGCTCGACCTGCGTAAGCACCGGCTCGAGGGCGTGGAGAAGGTCGATGCGCACACCTACCGCATCAAGCTGAAGGGGCGCTACCCGCAGTTCGCGTACTGGCTGGCGATGCCGTTCTTCGCGCCGGTGCCGTGGGAGGTAGAGCGATTTTTCCAGCAACCGGGCATGGCGGGGAAGAATTTCACGCTCGACTGGTGGCCGGTA
>JAOTWE010000129.1 GCA_029863065.1 Betaproteobacteria bacterium | reverse complement strand
GGTGGATGCTTGCCTTCTTCGCGAACGCGGCGAGCTCGGGGATCGTCTCCAGCGCCACGTTTTCCACGCCCGGCTCGGTGGCGGTGCCGCCGTTGCCCGGCGCGACGTAGACCTTCTGCACGCGCGGGCAGTGCGCCAGTTTCCACGCCAGCGCGTGCTCCCGGCCGCCGGCGCCGATGACGAGGAGCTTCATCAGTGGCGGAAGTGTCTGACGCCCGTGAATACCATGGCGACCTTGCGCTCGTCGGCCGCGGCGATCACTTCGTCGTCGCGCACGCTGCCGCCGGGCTGGATCACCGCGACGGCGCCCGCCTTGACCACGACGTCGAGGCCGTCGCGAAACGGGAAGAACGCGTCGGAGGCGGCAACCGCTGCCTTGAGCGAGAGGCCCGCCGCCTTGGCCTTGAACGCGGCGATGCGCGCGCTGTCCACGCGGCTCATCTGGCCGGCGCCTACGCCCAGCGTCGTGCCGCCGCGCGCGAAGACGATGGCGTTCGATTTCACGAACCGCGCCACGCGCCACGCGAACATCAGGTCCGCGAGCTGCGCCTTGCTCGGCTTCTTGCGGGTCACCGTCTTCAGCTCGCCCGCCTGCAGACGGTGGGCGTCGGTGCTCTGCACCAGCAGCCCGCCGCCCACGCGCTTGAACTCGTGCGCGTTGGCTTCGTGCGCAAGCGGCACTTCCAGCACGCGCAGGTTCTGCTTCTTCGCCAGCTCGGCGCGCGCCGCGGGTTCGACGCGCGGCGCAATGATCACCTCGGCGAACTGCTTGCCGACCTGCGCCGCGGCGGCGCGATCGAGCGCACGGTTGAAGGCGAGGATGCCGCCGAAGGCGGACGTCGGATCGGTCTTGAACGCCTTGCGGTAGGCATCGAGCACGTTCTTGCCGATCGCCGCGCCGCAGGGATTGGCGTGCTTGACGATGACGCAGGCCGGCTCGCCGAAGCTCTTCACGCACTCCCACGCGGCGTCGGCGTCGGCGACGTTGTTGTAGGAAAGATCCTTGCCCTGGAGCTGGCGGTAGCCGGCGATGCCGCCCGGCAAGGGTTGCGCGTCGCGATAGAAGGCGGCGGCCTGGTGCGGGTTCTCGCCGTAGCGCATGTCCTGGAGCTTCTCGAACTGCAGGCTCAGCACCCCGGGGAAGGCGCCGCGCCGGCCCTCGGCATCGAGCGACGACAGGTAATTGGCGATGGCGCCGTCGTAGGCGGCGGTGTGCGCGAAGGCTTTGGTGGCGAGCGCGAAGCGCGTGCGGTCGCTCACGCCGCCGCTCGCGCGCACTTCCTCCAGCACCCGCGCGTAGTCGGCGGGGTCCACGACCACCGCGACCGCGGCGTGGTTCTTGGCCGCCGAGCGCAGCATCGCCGGGCCGCCGATGTCGATGTTCTCGATCGCGTCCTCGAGGCGGCTGTCGGGGTCGGCGACCGTGGCCCGGAACGGGTAGAGATTGACGACGACGAGGTCGATCGGCGCGATGGCAGCGCGCTCGATCGCCGCCATGTGCGCCGCCGAGTCGCGCCGCGCGAGGATGCCGCCATGGATCTTGGGGTGCAGCGTCTTCACGCGGCCGTCGAGCATTTCGGGAAAGCCGGTGTGCGCCGATACCTCGGTCGCCGCCACGCCTGCCTTCTCCAGAAGCTTCGCCGTGCCGCCGGTGGACAGGAGCTCGACGCCCAGGTCGGTGAGGGCGCGCGCGAATTCTGCGATCCCCGACTTGTCCGAGACGCTGATCAGCGCCCGCCTGAGCTTGGTCACCCTTTGATGCGCAGCTGCTGCATCTTCTTGCGCAGCGTGTTGCGGTCGATGCCGAGCATGGCGGCGGCGCGCGACTGGTTGCCCTCGGCGCGGCCGAGCACCACCTCGATCATCGGCTTTTCGACGTTTTTCAGCACCATGTCGTAGATGGCGGTCGGCCGCTCGCCGTCCATGTCCCTGAAGTAGCGCTCGAGCGAGCGCCGGACCGCGTCGCCGAGCTCGCTGCCGCGGCTCATGCGGCGAGCCTCGCGAAGTAGTCGTTGACCGCGGCGCGCTGCGTCGCCGCGGCCTCGAGGCGCACCACCGCCTGGCGGAAGCGCTCGCCCTCGGGGAGCGCGCGCGTGTACCAGCCCAGGTGCTTGCGCGCCACGCGCAGTCCCTGCTCGTCGCCGTAGAGCGCGTACAGGCCCTCGAGGTGCTCGCGCACCACGGCTTCGATTTCCGCCGGCGCCGGCGGCGCGAGCTCCTGGCCGGTGGCGAGGAAGTGCCCGATCTCGCGGAAGAACCAGGGCCGGCCGAACGCCGCGCGGCCGATCATCAGGCCGTCGGCGCCGGTGCGCGCCAGCACGGCGCGCGCCGCGCGCGGCGTCTCGATGTCGCCGTTGGCGATCACCGGCAGGTGCACGCTCGCCTTCACCTCGGCGATCGTGTCGTACTCGGCGTGCCCGGCGAAGCCGCAGGCGCGCGTGCGGCCGTGCACGGCGAGCAGGCGCACGCCGCAGTCCTCGGCGATGCGCGCGATGCGCACGGCATTGCGCCGCTCGGGCGCCGGCCCGGTGCGGATCTTGAGCGTCACCGGCACCTCGACCGCCGCCACCACCGCCTCGAGGATGCGCGCCACCAGCGCCTCGTTCCCGAGCAGCGCCGACCCGGCGTACACGTTGCAGACCTTCTTCGCCGGGCAGCCCATGTTGATGTCGATGATCTGCGCGCCGCGCTCGACGTTGTCGCGCGCGGCTTCGGCCATTTGCGCCGGCTCGGCGCCGGCGATCTGCACCGATACGGGGCCGGGCTCGCCGGCGTGGTCGATCCGCAGGAGCGATTTTCTCGAGCCGCGCAGCTCGGGGCGAGCGGACACCATCTCGGAAATCGCGAGGCCGGCGCCGTAGCGGCGCGCGAGGATGCGGAACGGCCGGTCGGTCACGCCCGCCATCGGAGCGAGGAACAACGCATTGCGCAGGACGTGCGCGCCGAGCTGCATGGGACGGTCAGGGTTCCGTGCGCGAAGGGAACGGAATTCTATAAAAGATCAGGGCAGCGCGGAAGGGCCGTAGATCATGCGCCGCGCAAAGAAGCGGCGCGCCACCGGCACGACGTCAAGGCCGGTCAGCACGGCGCCGCGCGCCAAGCGCGCGAGCGGATGGTCGCCGAGAAATGCGCGCGCCAGGAGCTCGGTGACGCCGATGGTCGCCGCGGCGTCGAGGCGGCGCAGCGCAGCAAATCGCGCCAGGACGCGCGCATCGCCCGCATCCGCGGCGTCACGCAAGGTCTGCGCCAGGTCCCAGGCGTCGCGCAGCCCGAGGTTCAGGCCCTGGCCGGCGACCGGATGCAGCGTCTGCGCGGCATTGCCGATATACACGTCGCGTCCCGCGACGCGCGAGGCGCGCACGCGCAGCGCCAGCGGCACCTGCGCGCGCGCGCGCACCTCGGTGAAGCGCCCGGCGCGTTCGCCCCAGGCCTGCTGCAACTGCGCGAGGAACTCCGGCGGCGCGGCTTGCAGCAGCGCCGCAGCGCGCTGCGGCCGCGCGCTCCAGATGAGCGCCCACTCGCCGGCGAGCGGCAGCAGCGCGAGCGGCCCCTCGGTCGCGAAGCGCTCGAAGGCCACGCCTTGCGGCACCGGTTCGGCGGCGACGCGCGCCACCACCGCGTCGTGCGCGTAGCGGCGCTCGCGCGCGGCGGCCGCCGCGCCTTCCGCGTGCACGGTGCAGTGCGCCTCGGGGCCCGCTTCGGCTTGGATGTCGACGCGCGCGCGCAGCGCCGCGAGCAACTCGGCGTACTGCGTGACGTAGCCAAGCGCGGGGACGCCGGCGTCGGCCGCGTCGATGCGCGTGCGGCCGAAGGCGCCGGCCTGCGAAACGTGGATCGTCGTGATCGGCGTCACCGGAAATGCGCCCCAGACCCCGACGCGCTCGAGGATCAGCCGGCTGGCGTGCGACAGGGCGATGGGGCGAAACGCGTTGGGTGCTGCGGCTTGCGCGTCCACCAGGCGCACGCTGTGGTGCGATTCCTGCAAGGCGAGCGCCAGGGTGCAGCCGACCGGCCCCGCGCCGAGGACGAGGACGTCAGCGCCGGCCGTCACGGATCAGCGCCTCGATCTCGGCGATGGCTTTCGGCGCCGCCGCGGTCAGCACCTCGCACTCGCCCTGGGTAACCAGCACGTCGTCTTCGATCCTCACGCCGATCCCGCGCAGGCGCTCGGGAACGTCCTCCGCAGCGCGGATGTAGAGCCCGGGCTCCACGGTGAGCGTCATGCCGGGAGTGAGCGGGCGCCAGGCGCCGGCGCGCTTGTAGTCGCCGGCGTCGTGCACGTCCAGCCCGAGCCAGTGCCCGGTGCGGTGCATGTAGAAGCGCTTGTAGGTCTCCTTCTCCAGAACCTCGTCGAGGCCGCCCTGGAGCAGCTTCAGGTCGAGCATGCCCTGCGCGAGCACCCGGACGGCGGCGTCGTGCGGCTCGTTCCAGGCCGAGCCCGCGCGCACCTTGGCCATTGCCGCGCGCTGTGCCGCGAGCACGATCTCGTACACCTCGCGCTGCGCGCCGCTGAAGCGGCCATTCACGGGGAACGTGCGCGTGATGTCGGCGGCGTAGCCCTCGAGCTCGCAGCCGGCGTCGATCAGCAGCAGATCGCCCTCGGCGAGCGGCGCGTCGTTCTGCACGTAGTGGAGAATGCAGGCATGGGCGCCGCCGGCGACAATCGGCGAATAGGCCGGAAACTGCGCGCCGCTCACCCGGAACTCGTGCAGCAGCTCGGCCTCGACCTCGTACTCGTGGCGCCCCGGACGCGCGGCGAGCATCGCACGGCGGTGGGCCGCGGCGGAAATCGCCGCCGCCCCGCGCATCAGGGCGAGTTCGTGCGCGTCCTTCAGCAGGCGCATTTCGTCCAGCGGCGCGCGCACGTCGTGCAGCTCCTGCGGCGCCGCGACCCCGGCGCGCGCGTTGGCGCGCACTGCGTTCAGCCAGCGCATGGCGCGCGCGTCCCACTCGGCATCGGCGCCGACCGGGTACCACAGCGCGGCGCGGTCAGCGAGCAGCGCCGGCATCGCCTCGTCGAGCGCGGCGATCGCGTGCGCCTCATCGAAGTCGAAGCGCTCGCGCGCGCCCTCCTGCCCGTGACGGAAGCCGTCCCAGATCTCGCGCTCGGGATTCTTCTCGCGGCAGTACAGGATCGAGCGCGGCGCGGCGCCGCCGACCACCACCAGCACCGCCTCGGGCTCCTGGAAGCCGGTGAGGTAGTAGAAGTAGCTGTCGAAGCGGTAGGGATAGTGCGAGTCGCGGTTGCGCAGGCGCTCCGGCGCGGTGGGGATCACGGCGACGCCTTCGCCGACGGCGGCGGCGAGCCGGCGCCGGCGTTCGGTGTGCACCGCGACGTCCTGCTTCAGATCGTTGGCTTTCATGTTCTCTCTTTCGCCCTGGCGAGCAGCGCCTCGAGCTCGGCCAGGCGCCCGGCCGTGCCGACATCGCGCCACAATCCGGCGTGCAGCTCGGCCGCGAGCCGCCCGGCGTCGGCCGCGGCGCGCAGCAACGGCGCGAGCTGCGCGCGCTCGCCCGCGCGCACCGGCGCGACGAGCGCCGGGTCGATGAGCGAAATGCCCGTGTAAGTGTAGCGCGGCGCGGCGCTGTTGCCCGCGTTGCCGTCGGCGAGCGAGAAATCGCCCCGCGGATGGTGCGCCGGATTGGGTGCGAGCACCAGGTGGGCGAGGCGCTCGCCGAGCGCACGCGCGCGCAGCGCGGCGAGATCGAAGTCGCAGTAGATGTCGGCGTTGACCAGGGCAAAGGGCGCCGGGCCGAGGAGCGCGCGCGCCTGGGCGATGCCGCCCGCCGATTCGAGCGCTTCGGCCTCGCGCGAGTAGGCGATGCGCACGCCGAAGGCGCCGCCGTCGCCCAGGTGCGCTTCGATCATGTCGCCGAGCCACGAGACGTTGATCACGACCTCGCCGAACCCCGCCGCCGCGAGCCGCTCGAGCTGCCAGGCGATGAGCGCCTTGCCGCCGGCCGGCACCAGCGCCTTGGGCAGGCGGTCGGTAAGCGGGCGCAGGCGCTCGCCGCGCCCGGCGGCGAGGATCATGGCCTTCATGTCTGCAGCTCGTCCAGCAGCTGCGCGAGCGGTGCGAGCGGCGCGTAGCGCTCGGCCGCGGCGCGCGCGTAGCCGATGAAACGCGGCGTATCGGCGAGGTATTGCGGCTTGCGGTCGCGGTAGGTGAGGCGCGCGAAGATGCCCAGCACCTTGAGGTGGCGCTGCAGCCCCATCCATTCCTGCGCGCGCCAGTGCTCCCCGAAATCCGCGTCCACCGGCAGGCGCGCGCGCTTCGCGCCTTCCCAGTAGCGCGCCGAGCAGTCGAGCACGCGCGCCTCGTCCCAGCTGCGGAAGGCGTCGCGCATGAGCGAGGCGATGTCGTAGGTGATCGGCCCGATGACCGCGTCCTGAAAATCGAGCACGCCCGGATTGGGCTCGCAGCGCATCAGGTTTCGCGGCATGTAGTCGCGATGCACGTAGACCGCCGGCTGTGCGAGCGCGCTGGCGACGAGCGCCGCGCACAGGCTGTCCCACGCGGCGCGCTGCGCCGCCGTGAGCTCGCGGCCCAGATGGCGGCCGACGTACCACTCGGGAAACAGTCCGAGTTCCCGGCGCAGCAGCGCCTCGTCGTACGGCGGCAGCGCGCCCGGGCGCGTCGCCAGCTGCCACTTGATGAGCGCGGCAACCGCATCGCCCAGCAACTCGCCGGCGTTGGCGTCGTCAAGCGCGTCGAGGTAGGTGACGGTGCCGAGGTCGGTGAGCAGCAGGAATCCCTGCCCGAGGTCCTGCGCGTGCACTCGCGGCGCGTTCACGCCCGCGTCGCGCAGCAGCTGCGCCACGCGCACGAATGCCGCGCTGTCCTCGTGCTCGGGCGGCGCGTCCATGGCGATGAAGCTGCGCGCGCCGGCGAGCGTGACGCGGAAGTAGCGGCGGAAGCTGGCGTCGGCCGAGGCCGGCGCGACGGAAAATTCCGCGCCGCCGAGCGGCCCGGCGAGCCAGCGCCTGAGCGCAGCGAGCCTTTGATCCACGAGTTGCGTTGCGCCTGGCGCGGAATTGTGCGATTTTACACGCAAAGGTCGGCTCTCTCCCTCGTTCATGCAGCGTTTCCCAGCGCGTAGGCTGGCCATCCAGGTTGCCGGCTGCGCGTCGCTGCTGGCGGCGTTCGCCGTGGCCGCGCAGGAGCCCGCGCCGCAGATGCTGGCGCCGCAGGAACCGGCGACCATCGACGCCCAATCCATCGAGGGCATCTCCGGCCTGGAAGTGACGGCGCGCGGCGGCGTCCAGTTCCGGCAAGGCGATTTCGAGGTCTACGCCGAGTATCTCAAGTTCAATCGCGAGTTCGGCCGCCTCGAGGCCGAGGGCGGCGTGCGCATCTCGGAGGGCACGGACCGCTTCTTCGGGCCGCGGCTGCGCTACGACACGACGGCGCACACCGGCGTGCTCGAGGCGCCCACGTTTCTCATGCGGCGCGAGCAGACCGTGCGCGGCGGCGCCGAGCGCATCGAGTTCCTGGGCCGCAACCGCTACCGCCTGTTCGGCGCGAAATTCACCTCCTGCGAGCCGGGCAACGACGATTGGTGGATGGAGGCGCGCGATCTCGACCTCGACTACACGGCGCAGGAGGGCGTGGCGCACGGCGTGCGCCTGCGCTTTCTCGGCGCCACCATCCTCGGCACCCCCTACTTCAGCTTCCCGCTGGAGAACCGGCGCAAGAGCGGCCTGCTCGCGCCGCATTTTTCGCAGACCACGCTGCGCGGCGCCGAGCTGACCGTGCCGTTCTACTGGAACATCGCGCCGGAGCAGGACGCGACCATCACGCCGACGTTCATGTCCAAGCGCGGCGAGCAGCTGAAGACGCAGTACCGCTATCTCGGCGCGAGCTACAACGGCGAAGTGCGCGTCGAGTACCTGCCGGAGGACAGGCTGCTGGGCATTTCCCGCACCGGCTACTCGATCCAGCACGAGCAGCGCTTGACGCCGGCGCTCGTCGGCCGCGTCGACATGAACCACGTCTCCGACGACCGCTACTTCGTCGATCTGTACAGCAACGTGCGCCAGGTGTCCACCGGCAACCTGCAGCGCGACGGCTACCTGCAGTACGCGCGCGATTTCGGCGGCACCGGGCTTAACCTGCAGGCACGCGTGCAGCGCTTCCAGACCCTGCAGGACCCGCTGGCGCCGATCGTGCCGCCCTACCACCGCGTGCCGCAGCTCAACCTGACGGCCACGCGCGGCGACATGGGCGGATTGTTCGACGTCGCGTTGCCGCTGGATTACACGCGTTTCAGGCACGACTATCTGGTCCAGGGCGAACGCGTCACCGCCAACCCGGTGCTGTCCATGCCGCTCACCGCACCCGGTTATTTCTTCACGCCCAAGCTGGGCGCGCGCCACGCGCGCTATTCGCTGCTCGGCACGGCGCCCGGGCAGCCCGAGACCCAGACGCTCAGCCTCCCTTGGCTGAGCGTGGACGGCGGCCTGGTGTTCGAGCGCGCGACGCAGTGGTTCGGCGAGCGGCTGACGCAGACCCTGGAGCCGCGCCTGTACTACGTGTACGCGCCGTACCGCGACCAGTCGCAGCTGCCGCTTTTCGACACCACGCTGGCGGACTTCAACTACGCCCAGCTCTTTTCCGAAAACCGTTTCGTCGGCGGCGACCGCTTTGGCGACGCCGACCAGCTTACTTCGGCCATCACGACGCGGCTGCTGAACGAGCGCGGCGAGGAGTGGCTGCGCGCCACGATCGGGCAG
>JAOTWE010000128.1 GCA_029863065.1 Betaproteobacteria bacterium | reverse complement strand
TAGACGAACACCGCGATGATGAACGCGTACACGGCGGCCACCGCCGCCGCCTCGGTCGGCGTGAAGATGCCCCCGTAGATGCCGCCGAGGATGATCACGATCAGCATCAGCCCCCAGACCGAGTCGCGCCCCGCCACCAGCACTTCCTTCAGCGAGGCGCGCGGCTGGCGCGGCAGGTTCTTGATCCGCGCCAGGATGTAGATTGCCACCATCAGCATCAGCCCCAGCACGATGCCCGGCACGACCCCGGCCATGAACAGCTTGCCGACCGAGGTCTCGGTCGCGGCGCCGTAGACCACCATCACGATCGAGGGTGGAATGAGGATGCCGAGCGTGCCGGCGTTGCAAACCACGCCCGCGGCGAAGGGCAAGGGGTAGCCGGCGCGCACCATTCCGGCGATCACGATCGAGCCGACCGCGACCACGGTGGCGGGGGAGGAGCCCGAGACCGCCGCGAACAGCATGCAGGCCAGCACCGAGGCAATCGCCAGTCCGCCGCGCAGGTGCCCGACGCAGTCGATCGCGAAGCGGATCATGCGTTTGGCCACGCCGCCGGTCGTCATGAACGCGCCGGACAAAATGAAGAACGGGATCGCGAGCAGCGTGAAGTGCTCGGAGGTCTCGTACAGCTTGAGCGACAGCGAGGCGAGCGAATCGTGGCCGAAGACGAGAATGGTGAGCAGCGACGACAGGCCGAGCGCGACTGCCACCGGCATGCCCAAGAGCATGAACGCGAACAACATGATGAAGAGCGCCGCGGTCGTCATGCGCGATTCTGCGGCGGCGACCCATCATCGGTTCGGTGCTTGAGCGCGTCCTTGACCTCGTCGCCGAGCAGGTGCGCCTCCTTGCCGGTGAGAATGCGATAGAGCACCTCGCCGAAGCGCAAGAACAGCAGCGCGAAGCCGACCGGCAGCACGAGGCGCGGCACCCACTGCGGAATCGGGATGTCCTGCGCCTCGATGCCGATCTCGACCATCTTGGCGACATAGATCCAGCCGCCGACGAACACGATCCCCGCGTACACCATGCACAGGACCGCGGCGAGCGCGCCGACGGCGCGCGCCCTGGCCGGCGACAGGTTCTTGACCAGGGCATCGACGCCGATGTGCGAGCCGACGCGAACGCCGTAGGCAATGCCGAGGAAGATCAGTCCGCCAAAGAGGAACGTGACCAACTCGAGCGCCCAGACGAAGCTGTAATTGAAGACATAGCGCGCCACCACCTGCGTGAACGTGATGAGCGTCATCACGGTCAGGAGGAGGGCGATCAAGACCTCCTCCAGCCGGTTGATCCAGTCGAGCTTCATGGCGCCTCCCCGGAAGCCATTGGCGGCGCCTCGGGCCCGCTTACTTGTTGGCCTTGAGCGCGGCCTGGATCAGGTCCTTGCCGATGTCCGCCTCGAACTTCTTCCACACCGGCTCCATCGTCTTCCTCCAGGCGTTGACGTCGTCCTTGGAGAGCTCCTGCACCTTCGCCTTGCCGGCCTCGAGGATGCGCTTGCGGTCGCGCTCGTTCAACTCCTCGGCAAGCTTGTTGGCGTGCTCGGTGGCCTCGTCCATCGCCTGTGCGAGCCCCTTGCGGACGTCGGCCGGAAGTTTCTTCCACCAGCCGGCATTGGTGATCACCATGTAGTCGATCACGCCGTGGTTGGTCTGGGCGATGGTCTTCTGCACCTCGTAGAACTTTTGCGAGTAGATGTTCGACCAGGTGTTTTCCTGGCCGTCGACGACGCCGGTCTGCAGCGCCTGGTAGACCTCGCTGAAGGACATTTTCTGCGGATTGGCGCCGAGCGCGCGGAACTGCGCCTCGAGCACGTCGGAGGCCTGGATGCGGAACTTGAGCCCCTTCACGTCCTCGGGCCGCTTGAGCTGGTCCTTGTCGCTCGACAGCTGCTTCATGCCGTTGTGCCAGTAGCCCAGGCCCTGCAGGCCCTTGCTGGTCATCGAGTCGAGCAGCGCCTTGCCCTGCGGGCCTTTCTGGAACCGGTCCACCGCGTCGATGTCGTCGAACAGGAACGGCAGGTCGAACACCTGCAGTTTCTTGGTGTAGCGGTCGAACTTGGAGAGCGACGGCGCGATGAATTGCACGTCGCCGAGCAGCACCGCCTCCATCTCCTTGGCGTCGCCGAACAGCTGCGAACTCGGGAATACCTGGACCTGGACCTTGCCGGGCAGCAGCTTCTCGGCCACTTCCTTGAACTTGAGGGCGCCCTGACCCTTGGGCGTCGCCTCGGCCACCACGTGGCTGAACTTGACGACGATCGGCTGCGCGTACACAGCCGTTGTAAATGCGATGGCGATTGCTCCGGCAATCCCGGCGATGGTCCCTGCTTTCATTGACTTCTCCTCCTCGTTGATTGGATCGCCCGACAGTTCGCGGTCGAAACGGATTAGAGCAGAAAGCTAGACTCGAAAGTACGTCTGGCGCTTGACTTAGGTCAAGGTACCTCGATCAGCCTCGCGCGCCCCTCAGCGAATCGTCGCGGTGAGACCGCCGTCCACGACAATCTCCGCACCGGTGACGAATTTCGCCTCGTCGGAGGCGAGGTAGACGACCGCCCAGGCGACGTCCCAGGCATCGCCCATGCGGCCGGTCGGCGTGCGGGCGTGGCGCCGCGCGATCAGCTCCGCCGCGTCACCCCCGGCCTGCGACTGCGCGAGGCGCGCCGCCACCAGCGGCGTATTCATGAGCCCCGGGATGACGGTGTTCACGCGCACGCCCCGCGGCGCGTAGCGCACCGCGGTGACGCGCGAGAAGTGCTGCAGTCCGGCCTTCGACGCCGCGTAGGCAGCGAGCTCGTTGCCGAGGTGGCGCAGCCCCGCGATCGACGAGATGTTGACGATCGCGCCGCCGCCCTGCTTCACCATCAGCGGCGCGACGATGCGCGTCGACTGGTACACGTAGTGCAGGTTGAATTCGAACTGCTCGCGCCAGGCCGCGGGCGTGATCTCTTCAGCCCCACCCGGGATGCTGCCGCCGACGTTGTTGACCAGGATGTCGATGCGCCCGAAGTTCTCCAGCGTCGCGTCCACCACGCGCTGCAGGTCGGCTTCCTTGGTGACGTCGGCCTCAAGCGCGAGCATGCGCCCGGCCTCGGCGGCGATCAGGCGCGCCGTCTCCTCGGCCGCCGCGATCTTCAGGTCAGCGCCGGCGACGCGCGCCCCCTCGCGCGCGAAGAGCACCGCGATCGCGCGTCCATTGCCGACGCCCTCGCCTACGGAGCCGGCGCCGAGCACCAGCGCTGCCTTGCCCTTCAGCCGATCGGCCACCGGCCCTGCTTCTTCAGCCCAGCGTCGGCATGTTGAGACCCGGCGCCGGCGTGTCCTGGTGTGGCCAGCGCGTGGTGACGACCTTGGTGCGCGTGTAGAACTTGACACCCTCGGCACCGTGCACGTGCAAGTCGCCGAACAGCGAATTCTTCCAGCCGCCGAACGAGTAGAACGCCACCGGCACCGGGATCGGCACGTTGACGCCGACCATGCCGACCTGCACCTCGTTCTCGAAGCGCCGCGCCGCGCCGCCCGACTCGGTGAAGATCGCCGTGCCGTTGGCGTACGGGTTGCGGTTGACGAGCGCGATTGCCTCCTCGAGCGTGTCGGCGCGCAGCACGATGAGCACCGGGCCGAAGATTTCGTGCTTGTAGATCTCCATCTCGGTCTTCACGTGGTCGAAGAGCGTGGTGCCGAGGAAATAGCCCTCCTTCAGCGACGGCTTGCCGCCGTCGAGCACCGCCTTCGCGCCCTCCGCCTTGCCCTTTTCGATGTAGGACGCGACCTTGTCGCGGTGCTGGCCCGTGATCAGCGGGCCCATGTCGACGCCGTCCTGGTCACCCGGCCCGATCTTGATGGCTTTCGCCTTCTTTTCCAGGAGCTTGACCAGCGGATCGCCCGCCGCGCCCACCGCCACCACGGCCGAAATCGCCATGCAGCGCTCGCCGGCCGAGCCGTAGGCGGCGCCGATCAGCGCATCGGCGGCGAATTCGAGGTCGGCATCCGGCAGCACCACGGCGTGGTTCTTCGCGCCGCCCAGCGCCTGCACGCGCTTGCCGTTCTTCGCGCAGGTCTCGTAGATGTACTTGGCGATCGGCGTCGAGCCGACGAAGGAGACCGCCGCGATGCCCGGATGAGCAAGGATCGCGTCCACTGCGGCCTTGTCGCCGTGCACGACGTTGAACACGCCGTCGGGCAGCCCTGCCTCCTTGAACAGCTCTGCCATGCGGATCGCCGCCGAGGGCACCTTCTCCGAGGGCTTGAGGATGAAGGTGTTGCCGCAGGCGATGGCCACCGGGAACATCCACATCGGCACCATCGCCGGAAAATTGAACGGCGTGATGCCCGCGCACACGCCCACCGGTTGGCGTAGGGAGTGCGTGTCCACGGCCGTGCCGACGTTCTCCGAATATTCGCCTTTCAGGAGCTGCGGCAGGCCGCAGACGAACTCCACCACCTCGATGCCGCGCTGCACCGAGCCCATGGCATCGGGCAGCGTCTTGCCGTGCTCGGCGGTGATCAGGCGCGCGATGTCCTTCTGCTGCGCCTGCAGCAGGTGCAGAAACTTCTGCATGACGCGCGCGCGCCGCAGGATCGAGGCGTCGCGCCAGTCCGGCAGCGCAGCCATGGCTGCCTGCACCGCGGTATCGATAGCTGCGGCGTCGCAGTAGGGCACGCGCCTCGCGACCTGTCCGGTGGCGGGGTTGTACACCTCCCCCATGCGTCCGGCGGACACCACGGGCTTGCCCCCGATCCAGCAGGGGACGGTGTCGAGCTTGAGTTCGGCGGGTTTGTTCATGGCAGGACTCCTTGGCAGGCGAAAATTTTACGCCGATATACTCGGCGCGTGCCCGCCCCCCTGGTCCCCGCCCGCCTTGCTTTCAACGCCGAGGGCACGCCCTACAGCCTCGAGTACGACGATCTCTACCATAGCGCCGACGGCGGCGCGGCGCAGGCGCAGCACGTATTTCTCGGCGGCAACGGCCTGCCCGAGCGCTGGCGCAGCGCGCGCCACTTCACGATCTTCGAGACCGGATTCGGCTTCGGCCTGAGCTTTCTCGCCGCATGGCGGGCGTGGCGTGAGGATGCGGCGCGCGCGGCGCGCCTGCACTACGTCTCGGTGGAAAAGCACCCCTTCACGGCGCAAGACCTCGCGGTGCTGCACGCGCCGCACGCAGAGTTCGCACCGCTTTCGGAGGAGTTGAGGAGCGCCTGGCCGCTGCTCGTGCCGGGCCTGCACCGGCTCGAATTCGAGAGCGGGCGGGTCGTGCTCACCCTTGCCTTCGGCGACGCGGCCGAGCTGGTGCCGCAGCTGCGCCTCGCGGCCGACGCCATCTTTCTCGACGGCTTCGCGCCGGCGAGAAACCCGGACATGTGGTCGCCCGCTCTGCTTAAGGCGGTCGCACGCATCGCGGCGCCGGACGCCACGGCCGCGACCTGGAGCGTCGCCGCACCGGTGCGCGACGGCCTGCGCGCGGCAGGCTTCATGGCCGAGAAACGCCGCGGCTTCGCGAGGAAAAGCGAGATGCTGGTGGCGCACTTCGTGCCGCGGCGGGCGCTGCGCCGAGCGTCCGAGCCGCCGTCGGAGCGCAGCGCCGTGGTGGTCGGCGCGGGCATCGCCGGCGCCGCCGCCTGCGAGCGGCTGGCGGCTCGCGGCTGGGACGTCACGCTGGTGGAGCGCCACCTCGAGCCGGCACTCGAGGCCTCGGGCAATCACGCGGGTGCGTTCCACCCGGTGGTGTCGCCGGACGACAGCCACATGGCGCGCCTGACGCGCGCGGCGTTCACCTTCCTGCTCGAGCACTGGCGGCAGTTCGACGCGATCGGCGCGTCGCCGGAATGGCAGCGCTGCGGCGTACTGCAGCTCGCGCGCGACGCACGCGAGGCGGCGTCGCAGCGCGCCGCGCTGGAAGCGCTCGCGCCGCCGCTTGCCTACGTGCAGCACCTGGATGCGCGGCAGGCGAGCGCCTGCGCGGGCGTACCGCTCGCCGCGGGCGGACTGTGGTTTCCCGAAGCCGGCTGGATCCGGCCGCGCAGCTTCGCGCGCGCGCTCATCGCACGCTCGCGCGCGCGGACGCTCTACGGGCGCGAGGCGGCCGCGCTGGAGCGCGCCGGCACGCGCTGGATCGTGCGTGATCGCGAGGGCGAAGTCCTGGCCGAAGCGGGCGCGGTGGTGCTCGCCAATGCCGCCGATGCGCTGCGGCTTGCGCCTTCAGCGCACATCCGGCTGCGGCAGGTGCGCGGGCAACTGACCTACTTGCCGCCGATCGACAAATTGCGAACCGTGGTGCTGCGCGGCGGCATGGTGCTGCCGCCGGTCGAGGGCGTGACCGTAACCGGCGCGAGCTTCGATCTGGAAGACGACGACGCTTCGGTGCGGGCGGACAGTCACGAGGGCAACCTCGAGCGCCTGGAGCGCATCATTCCCGGCGCGGCGGCGGGGCTCGATCCGCGGGCGCTGGCAGGCCGCACTGCCTTTCGCACGGTGGCGCGCGACCGGCTGCCGCTCATCGGCCCGCTCGAAGCCGGTACCGCGCTCTACGGCGCCTTTGCCTACGGCTCGCGCGGGCTGCTGTGGGCCGGGCTGGGCGCGGAGCTCCTCGCGAGCCTGATGGAGGGCGAGCCGCTGCCGCTGGAAAGCGTACTCGCCGACGCGCTCGCGCCGGCGCGCTTCGCGCTGCGCGTCAGGCGCCGCGCAGGATCGCCGGGCTCGCGTCCTTGACGTCGCGCAGGCCGCACAGCGCCATGGTGACGTCGAGCTCCTTCTGCAGGATCTCGAGCACCTTGGTCACGCCAGCCTCGCCCATCGCGCCCAGGCCATAGGCGAACGCCTTGCCGATCATCGTGCCCTTCGCGCCGAGCGCGAGCGCGCGCAGCACGTCCTGCCCGGAACAGATGCCGCCGTCGAAGAGCACCTCGATGCGATCGCCCACCGCCTGCACCACCTCCGGCAGCGCGCGGATCGACGAAACAGTGCCGTCGAGCTGGCGTCCTCCGTGGTTCGATACCACGATGGCATCGGCCCCGGTCGTGGCGGCGATCTTGGCGTCTTCGACGTCGAGGATGCCCTTGAGGATGAGCTTGCCGCCCCAGAGCTTTTTCACCCATTCCACGTCCTTCCACGACAGGGTCGGATCGAACTGCCCGGCGATCCACTGCCCGAGCGTCGTCAGGGTCTTGGCGTCGGGAATGCGCCCCTCGAGGTTGCCGAATGACTTGCGACGGCCGGTAAGCACGTTCAGCACCCAGCCGGGCTTGGTCATCACGTCGAGAATGGTGCCGGCGGTAAGGCGCGGCGGTACTGTGAGGCCGTTCTTCAGGTCCATGTGGCGCTGACCCTGGATCTGCAGGTCGAAGGTCATCACCAGGGCCGAGCATTTCGCCGCCTTGGCACGCTCGATGAGGCTGGCGGCAAAGCCGCGGTCGCGAAACACGTAGAGTTGGTACCAGAAAGGCTTGGTGACCTCGCTCGCCACGTCCTCGATGGAGCAGATCGACATGGTGGAGAGCGTGAACGGAATGCCGAACTTCTCGGCGGCGCGCGCGCCGAGGATCTCGCCGTCGGCCCAGTTCAGGCCGGTCAGCCCGACGGGAGCGATCGCCACCGGCATCGCGACTTCCTGGCCCGCCATCGTGCTGCGCGTCGTGCGGTTATCGACGTTGATGCCCACGCGCTGGCGGAAATGCAGCGAATCGAGGTCGGCGCGGTTGGCGCGCAGCGTCTGCTCGTCGTAGGAGCCGCGATCGACGTAGTCGAACACCGCCTTGGCGACACGCCTTTGCGCCATGCGCCGCAGATCGTCGACATTTGTCACCACCGGCATGCGTCCGGATGTTAGCACGCGCATTTCACATCGTGAGATAGAATCCCCGGCATGGGCGCGGCCAACGGCGACGAAAAGGGACCGATCCAGGTCATCGACCGCATGATGACCTTGCTCGACGTGCTCGCCGCGCATCCCGAGCCGCTCGGGCTGAAGCAGGTGGCGCAATACGCCGGGCTGCACCCGTCGACCGCGCACCGCATCCTGTCGGCGCTGGCGGGCGGGCGCCTGGTCGATCGCCTCGAGCCGGGCAGCTACCGCCTGGGCATGCGGCTTCTCGAGCTCGGCAACATGGTGCGCTCGCGCATCAGCGTGCGCGAGCTCGCGCTGCCGGTGATGCGCGAGCTGCACGCGCATACGGGCGAGACCGTGAACCTCTCGGTGCGCCACGACGACGAAATCGTCTACGTCGAGCGCACCTCTTCGGGCCGCGCGGCGATGCGCGTCGTGCATGTGATCGGCGCGCGCGCCGCCCTGCACATCACCGCCGCCGGCAAGTTGTTCCTGCTGGAGGACGGCTTTGCGCGCCTGCGTGAATACGCCAAGCGCACCGGGCTCGCTGCGCACACCCGCAACACCATCACCAACGTGCAGCAGCTGGAGCGCGACCTGGAGCGCACGCAGCGCCAGGGCTGGGCCACCGACAATGAGGAAGCCGAGCTCGGCGTGCGCTGCGTGGCCGCCGGCGTGCGCGACGACGCCGGCCTGCTGATCGCCGCGCTGTCGCTGTCCACGCCCGCCGACCGCATGAAGGCGCAGTGGGGCCTGCTGATCAAGGAAACCGCGGAGCGTATCTCGCAGACCATCGGCCACCGCCCGCGCGAGGCGCGCATCGGCGCCGCCTAGCTAGGCTGCCACCAAGCCGTGCAGCGAGAATAATCCCTGCCGGTCCTGCCAGAGCTTGGCGCCGCGAAAACCGGCTTCGGCGGCGAGCGCGCGGAATTCCGCCACGGAGTACTTGCA